>DBFAZJ010000114.1:0-9434 GCA_048244295.1 Collinsella sp. | reverse complement strand
CCTTGAACGCTCACTTGCATGTATGGTGCCCGAGGCGAGACTCGAACTCGCACGTTGTTGCCAACGGTGGATTTTGAGTCCACTGCGTCTGCCAATTCCGCCACTCGGGCACGTAATGCGTGAGTTAGTTTATCACAGCTTGCTATCGATTAGTCCGAAAATGGAACTTCGAGCATTTCGATGAGTTCGACTGAACGGAGCATCTCGCGCTGGCGGCATCCGCGACCGTCGACCGAAGCCTCACCCATCTGGTTATCGTAAGGGTCCTCGCGCATGCCGTCGAAAGAGGGGTCAAACTCTGCCTGGAATCGATTGTTGGCCACCATACGCCACGGGTCGAGATTGCCAAAGTAGTGACGGCGGCGCCACTCCTCCCCCATCCTGCGAGCAGAAGATCCAAATGACACGTCGGCGTTGAGCCAACCGGTCTGTGGCGTATAGAACTCAGCCCAATCGTGCGGCCCCACCGAATCGGGCGCAACATACAGGCCGCTCTGCCAACGAGCAGGCACCCCCGCGATGCGGCACATGGTGATAAACGTGAGCGCCATAACGCCGCAATCGCCGCGGAGCGAATGCGCACAGTCGTCGGCAATAGATCCCAAAAGCAGGTACGGTGGCTGATAGCGATAGTCGATATGCTGTGTCAGGTAATCATAGATAGCACGAGCGCGATCGAGCGGATCCTCGAGTCCGTCAGCAACACCGGCCGTCAGCTGCTGCAGATACGGCGTGAATGCAATGTGCGGACGGTCCTCGGAAATATCCTCGGACAGCGGCGCGTCCATACACGGATGCGCCGGAAGCGCACCCCCATAGATATCGCGATAAGCGGCATCGATGTGATAACGATAGGTCACCGAGAATGAGCGCTCACTCGAAGAAGACCACGAGGCGGTACGCGCCGAAGCGTTCGCGGGAGCAACAGTACCCTCCGGCGTCATGTCGAGAATCTCGACCCGAGACTGCTGACGGCAGGCAGCCGCGACGGGAAGCCAAGCGCAAACGGTCTCCCCCTCTAGAGCGCCGGGGACAGACAAGGACGCCTGAAGCGTAATAACGCGAGTCAATCCGTTTTGCGACTCCATCTCCTTGAGCATCTCGTTGCGCAGTGCTATTCCGTCCGTAGAATCGGGACGCATGCCGGGGACCTCTTTGGGATATACGCGAAGCGAATCGAGGAAGTTGTCGAGAACGAACAGCTCGCCGTCGATAAAGCGCCAGTCAATACGCTTACGGTCAATCAAATCGTCAAACTGCTCCTCGGTAAACTCAGGCCACTCCTCGCGAATCATCGCAATAGCCCGAGCGCGCGACACCGAAAAATGAAGCGGCGTCTCAAGCATGCGATACCGCTCGGCACGAACGCAGGCTGCCAGGGAAGGCTCAGGATTCTGCTCCAAAAGGCGATCGCAGGCGGCAACAGCCTGCGTCAAATACCCGGCATCCTTAAGACGAAGAATCTCAGGCGGTAGTCCAATATCGAGATGGCGAAAGTCATCGCAGCAAACATCAACAGAGCAACCAACAGGACCCTCGTCAATAACCTTCCCATCCGAAGGCAGCACATTAATAACAGCCATACCAAACTCCAAGTCATTAGAACTCTTGAAGTCCATTGTAGCGAGATAAAAAAGAAAGCCCCAACAAGGGAGCCATCAACACCGCCGAGCGGTAGTCAAAAAATGAATTCAGCCCAGTAACCCTGTAGCGAGTTAACAAAGGAGGCCCCGTTCACCCGGAGCTGATTCCGTCGCGCGCCTTCGGGCGAAGCCAGTAGCCACCTTAATTCAGACTCGTAACCCTGCGGCGTTAAACGAAGGAAGCCCCGTCTCCCGGAACTGTTTCCTTGGCGCGACTTCTGGCGAAGCCAGGTGAGCGCAAAGGAAACAGTGTAGGGAGACGGGGCTTCCGGTGGGAAGTTTAGCGACGCTTACGCCTTGTTGACGGAGCCAAACTCCTCCATGAGCTCCTTGGTGCGGGCAACGATGTTGTCGCGACCAGGCTTGAGGAGCTTGCGGGGGTCAAAGCCCTTGCCCTGCTGATCCTTGCCGGCCTCGATGTACTCGCGAACGCCCTTGGCGAAGACGAGCTGCAGGTCGGTGTTGACGTTGATCTTGGAGATACCCAGGGAGATGGCCTTCTTGATCTGATCCTCGGGGATGCCGGTACCACCGTGCAGAACGAGGGGCAGGTCGCCGGTCTGAGCCTTGATCTCGCCCAGACGCTCGAAGGAAAGGCCAGCCCAGTCGGCGGGATACACGCCGTGGATGTTGCCGATACCGCAGGCGAGGAAGTCGACGCCCAGGTCAGCAATCTGCTTGCACTCAGCGGGGTCAGCGAGCTCGCCGTTGGAGGTCACGCCGTCCTCGGTGCCGCCGATGCCGCCGACCTCGGCCTCGATGGACATGCCCTTGGAGTGGGCAAGCTCAACGAGCTCCTTGGTGCGGTCGAGGTTAAGCTGGAAGGTCTCCTCGTGAGAGCCGTCATACATGATGGACGTGAAGCCGGCCTCGATGCACTTGAAGCAGTCCTCGTAAGAACCGTGATCGAGGTGAAGGGCGACGGGAACGGTAACGCCCGTGGCCTCGACGGCAGCCTTGACCATGTCGGCGCAGACCTTGAAACCGCCCATCCACTTAGCGGCACCAGCGGTGCACTGAAGGATCAGCGGAGACTTGGCCTCCTCGGCGGCCTGGAGAATAGCCAGGGTCCACTCGAGGTTGTTGGTGTTGAAGGCACCGAGAGCGTACTTGCCGGCCTCGGCCTTCTTGAGCATGTCTGCTGCGTTGACGAGCATAAAAGAAACCTCCTGTAAGGTTGCTCCGATAACGCCTGAGATTTTACCACGACATACCCGAGCATAAACGTTCGTTTGTTCACGAATACCATCCGATTGGACAATTTTTGACCGTTTGCCCCACAGAATCGACCCACTGGGGAAAATAGCTTGACGATTGAGCGGTCTTCGTGGTTCGAAAGACGGCTTCGAGCCTACATCTGCATAAACGGATTCTGCATAAGTTCGCGCGCCATCGTGGTCGAATCGCCATGGCCCGTCAAGCAAACGGTATCGGGCGGAAGCGTCTTGGCAAGTTTGGAGAGCGAGCGCATAATCGCCGCCTCGTCACCGCCGGAAAGATCGGTACGACCGTGGCTGCCCGGGAAAAGCGTGTCGCCCACAAAGGCGATGTTCCCCTGCTCGGTCGCGGCGAACAGGACGATGCCGCCCGGCGTATGCCCCGGCGTCTCGATCACCTGCAGGCAGATATCGCCCAATTCAATCGTATCGCCCTCGGCAAGCAGCCGCGTCGGCTCGCCCGGATCGGGCGTCTCAATACCCCACATGGCGCGCTGCTCCTCGATATTTGCGCGAGGCACCGTCACGTCCTTAGCGCACAACTCATATAGTGCGCTGTCGCCAACGACAGCTCGAACCCCGGCGACCCCGCCAACATGGTCGGCATGACCGTGCGTGCAGACAGAGCCGAGTACGCGAACCTCGGGATGCGCGGTGCGGATATGCTCCACAAGACGCTCGCCCTCCCACGCCGGATCGACGATTAAGCACTCGTCATTCGAAATCACGACGTAACTGTTGGTCTGAATCGGGCCGTTGACGAGTGCCTCAATCGAAGCTGCACCTCGGGGTGTCAGGTCCAAAGTCATATCGCCCATGCGCATACCCTCCTTCTAAAATAC
The DNA here is from genome assembly GCA_048244295.1 of Collinsella sp. GTDB lineage: Bacteria > Actinomycetota > Coriobacteriia > Coriobacteriales > Coriobacteriaceae > Collinsella. The sequence continues at coordinate 5,732 of DBFAZJ010000114.1, read as the reverse complement.
GTTCGAGGCACCAAACGATGCCTCGAACGTAACCAATATCTATGATGCTGAGAGGCTCTCGCACCTACACACGGCGCTTGAGCTGAGCTCCGCCTTCGCCGGGCATAAGACGGCGAGCGTCGTAGACCGAATCGACACTGCTGATGGAAGCCAGCAGCGGATCCAGACCGCTCGCGTCCGAGATCTCGACCATAAAGCGCAGGGTTGCAATACCCTCGCGGTTGGTCGACGTGGCGGCAGAAAGGATATTGCCGCCCGCATCGCCAATGGCAATGGTGACATCCTTGAGCAGGCCCATGCGGTCCAGGCACTCGACCACGATCTCGACCTGGAAGAGGGTGTCGGCAGCGCCGTCCCACTCCACATCGATCATGCGCTCGGGATGTTCCATAAGACCCTTGACGTTGGGGCAGTTGGCGCGATGCACCGAAACGCCACGACCGCGCGTGATGAAGCCGACGATGTCGTCGCCCGTCACGGGGTTGCAGCAATGAGCCAGACGGACCAGCAGGCCGCTGTTGCTCTCGCCCTTGACGATAATGCCGTTACTAGCGCTCTTGCCGCGCTTTTGCGGCTTGCGGTTGGAGCCGCGAGCAGGCTGCTTCACGACCTCGGCGATAGCCTCGGCCTTGGTGAGCTGTTCCTCGGGCTTGGGGTCCAAGATTTGCTCGACCTTATTGCCCACAGCGCGCGGGGCAACCTTGCCGGCGCCGACGGCGGCAAACAGGTCCTCGAGCTGCTTGAAGTTAAACTGCTCCGCTACGGCGTTGAGCGCACGCGTCGAACGCGGCGTAGAAATGCCATAGCCACGCTTACGCAGGTCCTTGGCCAGCATATCGCGACCGGCGGCAGCGTCGTCGTCCTTGGTCGCAGCGGCAAAATAGCGGCGGATCTTTGACTTGGCGGAAGGTGTCTTAACGATCTTGAGCCAATCGCGCGACGGCTTGGAACTCTTGTTAGTCAGGATCTCGACACGGTCACCCGTCTTAATCTCGTGCGTGAGCGGAGCCACCGCACCGTTGATTTTGGCGCCGACGCAGTGGTTTCCCACCTCGGTGTGAACGGCATAGGCAAAGTCGAGCGGCGTGGAGCCGGCACGAAGCGCCATGACCTCGCCTTTGGGCGTGAAGACAAAGATCTCCTGATCGAACAGATCGACCTTCAGCGAGTGCAGGTATTCCTTGGCATCGGTGATCTCGTCGGAAGCCGCCCAATCGAGCGAATGCTTGAGCCAGTTGATCTGGTCGTCCAAACGTTGAGCGTCATTGGTCTTGGAAGCAGACGATCCGCCCGACTTCTTATATAGCCAGTGGGCGGCAATGCCGTACTCGGCCTGCTCATGCATCTCGTAGGTTCGAATCTGAATCTCGAGCGGACGAGCCGTAGGGCCGATGACCGTCGTGTGGAGCGACTGGTAGTTATTGACCTTGGGCATGGCGATATAGTCTTTAAAGCGACCGGGCATGGGGTGCCACAGCGTATGCACCGCGCCGAGCGTGGAGTAGCAATCGCGCACCGAATGCGTGATGACGCGCAGTGCCACCAGGTCGTAGATCTCGGAGAATTCCTTGCCCTTGCGCTTCATCTTTTGGTAGATGGACCAATAGTGCTTGGAACGGCCGTTGATCTGGAAGTCCTCCAGGCCAATGCGGTTGAGTTCGTCGGTGAGTGTCTTGATGGTCTCGGCAAGGTAGCGCTCGCGGACCTCGCGCGACTCAGCCACCATGCGCGCGATGCGCTGGTAGGCATCGGGCTCCAGGTAGAAGAAGGACAGGTCCTCGAGCTCCCACTTAATAGAGCTCATGCCCAGGCGGTCAGCCAAGGGCGCGTACACGTCCATGGTCTCGCGAGCCTTAAACAGGCGACGATCCTCGCGCAGGGCTGCCAGCGTTCGCATGTTGTGCAGACGGTCGGCAAGTTTAACGATGATGACGCGAATGTCCTTGGACATGGCGAGGAACATCTTGCGCAGCGTGAGCGCCTGCTTCTCGTCCATGCTGTCGACTTCGATGTTGGTGAGCTTGGTCACGCCATCGACGAGCTCGGCCACCGTATCGCCAAACAGGCCGGAAACATCGGTGAGCGAGGTCTCGGTGTCCTCGACGGTATCGTGCAACAGCGCGGCGCACACCACGTCACAATCCATCTTGAGATCGGCCAAAATGATGGCAACCTCGACGGGATGGTTAATGTACATCTCACCCGAGCGGCGCTTTTGGTTACAGTGTTTCTCGGCGGCAAAGCAGTAGGCTTGCTCCACCTTGGAGAAGTCGTCCTCATTCATATATTTGAGGCACAAGCGCTCCAGCTTGTCGTAGCTGTCCGCCATAATCTCGGGCGGCAGCTCATCGGCATGCTTATAGTGCTCCATCTCCGAAAACGGCTGGAGGGTGGAATCATGGGCGGTACGGGCTGCGGCATCCATCGAGGTCCCCTTCCCCTAGGCCCGCGGTACGATCGGGCGGTTAACTTTGGCTAGCATATCAGAAGCGCACGAATCGAGCGCCCAACTCCGGAAAGCCGAGAACTCCATGCGCGAGCGCAAGCCCTCCAAATAGCGAATTGACCTGCTCAATTGCACGCGGCCGGGGTTTTCGGCCATCGCGATGCGACGGGTGTCGTCAAACCCCGAAACGCGACAAAAACCAAGCTCTTCGAAGATTCCCAAGCCGCTTTCCACCGAGCGCTCGTCGACCGGCGTGCGAGCATCGATGGCAAGGCACATCTGCGCGATGTCGATATCGCTCGCGCTAAAGAAATCGTCCCCGGTCTTGCCGCGGTTGGAGCGCCACATGGTCTGCAGCGCGCGATAGAGCGTGACGAGCTCGTCGCGCTCGGGCGCATAGCAGTCGAGTAGGCGCTCGTTAATACGGGCGTCACGCGACGAATAGAGTAGATGGATCACGGCGGGTTGGCCATCGCGACCGGCGCGGCCGCTCATCTGGTTAAACTCAATGCCGCCAAACGGCATGTGATAGAGCACGACATGGCGAATATCGGGAAGGTTGACGCCCTCGCCAAAGGCGGATGTCGAGACGATGCAGCTGAGGCTGCCGTCTCGAAACGCCTCCTCTACGCGATGGCGGTCGGTGCGCGTAAGGCCAGCGTTATAGAACGCGATACGGGTCGCACAGTCGGGAACGCGTTTGCGTAGTGTCTTGGCGAGCGCCACGGACTGGTCGCGCGAATTGACGTAAATGACGGTCTTCTCCCCCGTCGCCACGATCGACACCAAACGGTTCTCGCGACTTGCAAGATCACGGTCGTCCTCGAGCTGCAGGTTCTCGCGCACCGTCTCGTCGACCACCGTGTGAGTGATCGGAAGCATGCGGGCAAGCTCGGCCACGACCGGAGCCGTCGCGGTGGCCGTCGCGGCCATAACGACCGGGTCGCCCAGGGCTTTGAGGATATCGGGCATGTCGAGATAGGCGCTGCGGTCGCCGCCCTTGGCAAGGCCAGCGTGGTGCGCCTCATCGATAACGACAAAACCGATGCGCCCCGAACGCGCAAAGCGGTCGCGGTGAATGGACAGGAACTCGGGCGTCGTGAGCACGATGCCGGTACGGCCCGAAGCCAAGCCGGCAAACACGTCATCGCGCGCCGCCTCCACGGTCTCGCCGGTCAGCACGCCAACGCCAATGCCAAGCGATGCCATCGTCGACGAGAGGTGATAGGCCTGGTCGGCAACAAGCGCACGCAGCGGATAGACAAAGATGCTCGCACGTCCGCGAAGCACCGCCTCACGCGCGGCATGTACATGGAAGATGAGCGACTTGCCGCGCCCCGTTCCCATAACGGCCAGAACACTTTGGTGATCGGCCAGGGCATCGAGCGCCTCGACCTGCGCGCGGTGCGGCTGGTTCGAGCCGATAAAGCTATGAATAAGCGAGCGCGTGAGCTCGGTATAGGAAAGCTGGGCGAGCGTCTCGCGCTTGCGCGACTCCAGGCGCAGGCCAGAATCCGCCGGCTGCACGCCACGACGAAGCTCGCATGCCGGATCGTCGACGCCGGGCAGCGTGGTATCGCGGACCAGAACATCCTTGATCATGAGCTTGGGCTTCACACGCCCCTGCCAATGCTCGGCAACGGCCTCAAACACCAAGTCGACAGCGCTATCGCAGTTGATGAGCTTATCGATTTGCGGCACGCGGAACATAATGGCCGGCACGCTCGCGGCGCCATCGGTCGCCACAAAGCGCATGTGCTCGCCGGTCTTACCCACCACGGCGCGATCGCACATCGTCACGCCCTCGGCAGCCAGCAGCGGCACCTTATTACCCTGGCCAAACGGCTCAAGGCGGGAAATCTGCTCTATAGTCTCGATATTCAGCTCGGAAAGGTCGACCGTGGCGGCAACCTCGTCGATGTCTTCAAAGTCCTCAGCGGGAATCTCCGATAGCACGGCGGAAAGGCGACGACGGAATTCATCGAGCTTGGATGCCTCGATGGTCACACCCACCGCACCGGCATGTCCGCCGCGACGAATCAGCAGGTCGGAACAGCGCTCGACGGCGTCAAACAGGTTAACTTTGCCCACCGAGCGACCAGAGCCGCGCGCGATACCGTCCTCGATCGAGAACAGCAGCGCCGGCACGTGATAGCGGTTGGTCAGACGGCTTGCCACGATGCCCTTGACACCCTCGTGCCAGCCTTCGCCGCCCACGACGATCGCGCGTCCGCCGTCATAGGTCTCCTCGACCTTTGCCATGGCATCGCGCGTGAGCTCCGCCTCGATCTCACGGCGCTGGCGGTTGATTTCCTCGAGCTCAGCCGCCAGCGCGCTTGCTTCGATGGGATTGCGGGCAAGCAGCAGGTCGAGCGCCAGCTTGGGATCGGCCATGCGGCCGGCAGCGTTTAAGCGGGGAATGAGCGAGAATGACAGGCCATCCGCCGTAATGCTCGAAAGGTCCGCCTTGGCAAGCGCGGCAAGCGCGATATAGCCGGGGCGAGCGGTTACGCGCATCTGCTGGATGCCCTCGGCAACCAGCGCGCGGTTCTCGGGCGTGAGCGGCATCATGTCGGACACGGTGCCCAGCGCCGCGACCTCGATTAGCGAACGCCAATACGACGGCTTGCCCAGGCGCTCACCCAGGACTTGCACCAGCTTGAGCGCCACACCAGCACCGGCAAGCTCGCGCGAGGGGCCCTCGTCCTCGAGCTTGGGGTCGGTCAGGGGCACACCCTGCGGCACCTGGTCGGAGGGCTCGTGATGGTCCGTGACCACCAAATCGATCCCCAGGTCCTCCAAATAGGAAACCTCTTCCTTGGCGGCAATGCCGTTATCGACGGTCACGATCAGCTGGGGGCGAGCGAGCTCGTTAACGCGGTCGAGTGCCGCGCGCGAAAGACCGTAGCCCTCATCAAAGCGATGCGGAATAAACGGCGTGACATCGGCGCCAAACGTGCGCAGCGCCTCGGTCAACAGGCAGGTCGACGTAATACCGTCAACGTCAAAATCGCCAAAGACTGCAATGTGCTCGTGGTTGCGAATAGCACGCTCGACGCGGTCGGCAACGACCGACATGCCCGGGATAATGAGTGGATCGGCCCAGTCGCGATCGAGCGAAGGCGTCAAAAACAATTGGCCCTCTTTGATGGAGCCAATGCCGTGCGCGACCATAATGCGCGCCACCAGCCCGGGAATGCCCAGACCAGCCGAAAGCTCCTTTTCGAGCTCGGGGTTTTGCTGAGCGACCGCCCAGCGATGCGTCGTCTTAAGCGATGACATAGGC
>DBFAZJ010000113.1:0-2203 GCA_048244295.1 Collinsella sp. | reverse complement strand
GTTTTCGCTCGGTCAAGTCCTGGGCTCGCACGAAGGCCACATTAAGTGGCCTTCGGCTCGTGCGGAATCTACGAAAACCTTGCGCCTGGCCTTCGGCGGCGCGGCCTGCGTCAACTATGGGGCAGCCCGGTTTTCCGTTGGCCGGCGCGCCCCACTCATAATGCTTGGGTCGGTGGGCTGATGTGTTGCATCCCTGAGGGCTACAAGGTTGAAATGAAGGTGGACAGGCGGCGGAGACCTTCGTCCAGGTCTTTGTCGGAAACGCAGTAGCTGAGGCGGATGTGGCCTTCGGTTCCGAAGCAGTCTCCCGGGACTAGGGCTACGTTTGCTTCTTTGATGGCTTTGATGCAGAAGTCTTCGCTGGTTAGGCCGAACTTTTTGATGCTCGGGAAAGTGTAGAAGGCTCCTGCGGGCTCTACTACGTCGAGGCCCATGGCGTCTAAGGCTGCGAGTACGCGTTCGCGGCGGGCTCGGTAGACTTTGAGCATGGGGGTTGGGTCGACGGTCAGGGCTCGGGCTGCGGCGTCCATTTCGAAGGAGACGGCACTCGATACTAAGTATTGGTGAGCCTTGGCGATCTCGGCGATGACGGGTGCCGCTGCCGCGAGCCAGCCCAGGCGCCAGCCGGTCATGGACCAGGGCTTGGAGAAGCTCTCGATGATGACCGTCTGTTCACGCAGCTCCGGGTGACGCTGGGCAAAGCGCTCGTAGCCATCCACATAAACCAGGCGGTTGTATACGTCGTCGCAGACCACGTAGATGCCCGCCTGCTCCGCCACGCGCGCCACGGCGTCGAGCGATGCCGCGTTGAGGATGCAACCCGTAGGATTGTTGGGCGAGCAGATGACGATGGCCTTGGTCGCCGGCGTCACGCAAGCACGAAGCGCATCCTCGTCAATCTGGAATTGTGCAGGCTCCGTATCCAAAAAGACCGCTTTGGCGTGATTGGCCACGACGATGCTCTCGTACAGGCCAAAGGCCGGCGTGGGGATGATGACCTCGTCGCCGGGGTTGAGCATAGCCATAAATGTTGCCGACAGGGCTTCGGTCGCGCCGTCGGTTAGGATGACCTCGTCGGCCGAAAACGTAAGGCCCGCGTCCCCCATGTAGGCAGATAACGCCTCACGCAGGGCGGGGCGCCCGTTGTTGGGCGGATAGTGCGTGTCACCGCGGTCCAGTGCGGCGGTCACCTCGGCGCTAATCACATCGGGCGTGGGAAAATCGGGCTCGCCAAGCGCAAGCGCGATGCACCCCGGGTGCTGGGCGGCGAGCGCGTTGATTCGGCGGATACCGGAGGGCTTGAGCGTGGCAAGCGAGGTATTCATGGGCAGTCGCATGGCGTTCCTTTCGTAAGGGTTGCACTAGGATAGCGCGGTGGGGCGCCGCCGGACGGTGTAACCTAAACGGAAACCAACCGGAAAGGAGGCAGCATGGAGCCGACCGCGCGCAGCGATGTACCAAAAACGCTGCAAACCATTGCGTATATCAGCATTCCCAATAGTGCCGATCTTGAGTTTTTGCTCTGGGACCTGCAGGATGCCATCGCCGCCTATGCACAGCTTTCCGGCACCGCACTCCCCCGCCCGGTCGACTTGAAGGCAAATGACGCCGGCAGCGTTGCCGATGGCATCGTGCTGGCCATTGAAGATGTGGCTGACGATGAGACGTTGACAGCCATCGAGCAGGCGCTTGAGCGCTTTGGCGGTACGGGAACGCGCGTCTATGCCGCGATTCGAGCCGCACAAGAGAGCACTGAGCAGGCGCGTGGGACCGCCGTTCGCCTGCACAAGGCATGTGAGCGCCATGACCAATTGTGGTGTGGCGGCGTTGCCATCTGCGCCGGCAGCGGCATCGCAGCGCTTCGTCGCTCCCCGCGCATGGGACTCTTGCGGCGACCGTTTTCGGAGGCCATGGACAAGCTCGTGGGCGCCGTTCGCATGGGGTGTTCCGTCGAACACGCACAGAAGCTCGGTGGCGCCGCAACGGGTGGCGTCGACACCGACGGCATGGTGCGCGCCACGCCTGCGCTGCCCACACCGATCTGGCACGCCGTTATGAGGCATCTTGCCGAGCACTCAAACTGCTAAATCGAAAAAGCCTGCCAATCAACGGCTTCACTCCAGCGCTCGACAAGGCGTTCCAGACGCCACGCCGCATTGGCGGGACTTGTCGACGGCAGAACGATGGCCGGCAGCCCGGTGCG
>DBFAZJ010000112.1:0-11110 GCA_048244295.1 Collinsella sp. | reverse complement strand
GTGCTGGGTGTGCCATTTTAAGCCTGAGGTGGCCTGTGAGCAGTTCAGCCTGCCCGAGGGTATCTATCCCTATCATATGCTCGTCTGCGGCTATCCTGCCGACCATATCGCCGACCCCGAGCAGCGCGAGGCCCGCACCATTCCCCTCCCCGACTTCCTCCTCAAGTAGATTTTTGGGACAGGCCTTAAAATCCACCTTTGACCACGCGCCCTTCGCCGAGTCCTGTGCCCTCAAACGCAGGACTCGGCGTTTTGTTTTGCAGACTGCATGCAGCCACAAAAAAGGACCCGCAAGCTGCGGGCCCTTTCTAGGCGCTAAATGATAGCTGGATATTAGTCCAGGTCGTCGGCGGCGAAGTTGTCGATCGGTGCGAAGGGATCGGCAACGGGGATAACCGGCTCGGCGACGGGCAGCGGCTCGGCAGCAGGAACGGTCACAGCCGGAGAAGCGGCGGAACCGACCGGCGTGGAAGCCATGAGATCGGACGGGAAGGAGTTCTGAGCATCGTCCATGAAGTGCTGGATGAGCTTGAGGTACTCGGCCTTAAACTCCTCACGGGAAGCCTTAAGACGGTCGATCTCCTCAAGCTCGGCCTGCTTCTCGGTCAGGGCCTGACGGATGACCTCGCGGGCCTTGGCGTCGGCCTCGTTGCGGATGCGGTCGGCGTTCTCGTTGGCGTCGTTGACAATGCCCTCGGCGGTCTGCTGGGCAGCAATAAGGGCAGCGGAAATCTGGCGCTCCTGAGCGGAGAAGTCGGGGGCAGGAGCGGCCACAGGGGCGGCGGGAACGGCCTGCGCGGCAGCGTCCTGAGCCTGAGCAAGCTGGGCCTGCGTATCGGCAAGCTGCTGCTCGGTGGCAGTCAGACGACCCTTAAGATCGACGATCTTGGCAAGCATGGCGTCGACCTCAGAGGACAGGGTCTCCAGGAAGACGTCGACCTCGGCGGGATCGTAGCCGCGCTTGGCCTCAGAGAAGGTCTGAGCCTGAATGTCAGCAGGGGTAATAGCCATAACAAGTTCTCCTTTATCTTCGCCTTGGCGCCGTGCGCCCGACGTGAGTTACTAAGCCAGTTTTATATGAGTATACCTATAAGAAGTTGCAGAACCAGCTTCTGCACCAACTGCAACGCAATAATCGCAACGACCGGTGAAAAATCGACGCCGCCCATGGGCGGGATAAACCGGCGGAACAAATTGAGCCACGGGCCGCACACGCTATCGAGGACGGCGGCGATATCCTGTAGCAATCCACCCTGCTTCATGGGGATCCACGTCATAAGGCAGTAGACCACGATGAGCGTGGAGTAAAAGTTGAACAGCGTATTGACCAGCTGGACAATGGTGTAGATGTTGATGAGAATCTCCTCGTCTTGTCTTTACTTAAGGTAGCCGTCGGCACGGAGCTTTTTGAGGTCCGAATCCTTGACCTCGCAACCGGCGGGCAGCACCATAAACACGCGATCGCCCACCTCTTTGACTGTGGCGCCCAGGCCGCAGGCAAAGCCGTAAGAGAAGTCCAGGACGCGCTTGGCGACCTCGGTACGAACGCCCACAAAAATCAGCGCGACAGGCTGCTTGGTGCGCACGCGGCGCACGACGGTCTCCACGTCGTCATAGCTCTCGGGGCGCAGGACATAAGCCGGCAGCTGCGGCGTAGCGTTGATGATGTTGCTCGCATACGCCGAGGCATCGCTCGGTGAGGGAGCAGGCGCGGGGGCAGCAGCGCGGGCACGCGTGCTCTCGGCGTAGCTCGACGGCGTGTCGTAGGCACCGGGACGATAACCGCCCGCAACCGTCTCCTGCGAGCGCGATGGCGGGTTGTAGGTCGTAGCATGGCGAGAATCGTCGCCGACCAGCTGACCGGAGCGCGTGTACACGGCCACCGACTCGGCCTCGCCGCGGCGCGTCTGACCCAACAGGCCGTTGCTCGGCTCATCCTGGGTGTAGAAGCCCTCGCCCGAGGCACCGCTGTAACCGTTGTTCTGGTAGCCGTCGTCATAGCCATCATCGTAGCCGTAGTCGTCGTCCTGACCATAACCCTGGTCGTAACCCTGCTGGCCGCCCAGGTGCATCTTATTTTTAATCTCGTCAAGGAAGCCCATGGTTGTGTCCTCTCGCGGTTTAGTGCAGGCGCTCTGATAATCAGTGCGCACTTCAGAGCCTTATTTTACTGCAAACTCCGGGCTAAATACTACCCTGCCCAGGCGAACGAGCGTAGAGCCTTCCTCAAGAGCAGGCTCAAAGTCCTCGCTCATGCCGCAGGAAAGTTCGGGCAGGCTCAGATCGGAGTGCGTCGCCTCAAGCTCATCCCTTAGTTCGCGAAGTCCGGCAAAAGTGCGGCGCGCCACATTCTTATTCCCCCGGGGCGCCATAGTCATAAGGCCCTGCACACAAATTCCCTCAAGCTCCGCAAGCTCACCTGCGGCGTCTCGGACCTCGTCGGGCGAAAAGCCGCCCTTGGACTCCTCGCCGCTCACATTGACCTCGATCAGCACACGCTGGGGGCCGGAGAGCTCGCCCGCCTCAATCTTGCGGACCGCACGGCTCGAGATAGCCTGAGCCAAATGCAGCGATCCCACCGAATGAATCAGCTCGGCCGAGCCCAGAACCGCATTGATCTTGTTGGTCTGCAGGTTGCCGATCATATCGAAGCGCACCTCGGGTAGCTCCGGATGCTCTACGAGGCCCGCAAGCTTGCGAACGAGCTCCTGCGGGCGGTTCTCGGCAAAATGGCGATACCCCGCCTGAATAGCGGCAACGGTCTCATCAACGCCAACAGTCTTGGAGACGGCAATCAGGCGCGCGGCATCGTGGGGACGGCCCGCGCGATCGAGTGCTGCATAAAAACGTTCGAGAATCTGCTCGCGGCGAGCGCGTATCAAGTCCAAATAGTTATCCATTGCCAATCGCCTCCGCAGACAGCCAAACAAGTAGTCCCATGCTAACGCAAGAGCGCGGCCTCGCATGTGCAAGGCCGCGCTCACTTAGGTATTTACAATCTTTCGACGAACGGGGCCGCCCTACTCCTCGTCGTCCTCGGCGTCGTCCTCGTCCTCGAGGTGCTCGAGCAGGTAGCGGAGACCCTCGCTCACCTCGTTAGCGGGCACTTTGGCAACATAGTGTGCATCGACGGCAGGCCTCATGATGACACCCTCGCCCGAAGGCACGCGCATGCTCTCAAGCTCATCCTCGTCCGTACGGGCGATATCGCCGGCAGTCATACGCTGTCCGGTCAAAAGGAAGGTCAGACGGCAGGCGGCATCGATCGAAATCGAGCCGATACGATCGAGGTAGCGCGAAACCATAATGGCGCGGCGCAGATCGTCATAGTTGCTGTCGTCGTCCATAAAATCGCCCGTGTCCATGCGGTTAAAGATGCGGAAGAACTTCTCGTACGCCGCATGCACCGGCTCGTCCTCGACGGCCAGGTTGCAGATGATGGACATGTCGTTGGTGACGAGCGCAGAAAGTGACGAACCCAGCACCTGGTAAACAGCCTCGGCCTCGGCCTCGACCGTAGCGACGAGTTCCTGGGGCAGCGAGATGTCGGCCTTGACCATGTGACGCGTGGCGCGGCAGATCTGGCGAACCTTATCGGTCATGCGCTGCAGGTTAAAGTCGACGTAGATGATCGTCTGCAGCAAGCGGAAGTCGGAGGCGACCGGCGACTGCGTAGCGATCAGGTTGTAGCACACGGTCTCCAAGTTGGCGCAGCGCGCATCGATCGAGAGCGTGCGCTTCTTGGTCTTGGTGGCGAGCTTGCGATCGTCGGTCACATAGGCCTTCACGGCGTCGTGAAGCGCCAGGTCTACAGCCTCGTAGATGCTCAGCATCTCGTGACGGGCTTCGATGAGCTGACGGGAAAACAGTTTGCGCATGGTTCACTCCAATCAGTTGGGTGCGGTCATGCCGCCCGCACAGTGAATACGCACCGGACCAGGTCCGATCGGCTTGGGACTAGTCGCACCGATCAGCCAAAGCGGCCGGTGATATAGTCTTCCGTCCGTGAATCCACCGGGCTGGTGAAGATCGCGTCGGTTTGACCATACTCGATGAGCGTGGCGGGCTCGCCGGCAACTTCCTGCAAGAAAAATGCGGTGTAGTCGCTAATACGAGCGGCCTGCTGCATAGAATGCGTGACGATGATGATCGTCATCTCGGGCGCCAGCTCGGCCATCAGATCCTCGACCTTGGAGACGGACGTGGGGTCGATGGCGGAGCAGGGCTCGTCCATCAGAAGGACATCGGGCTGCACCGCAAGCACACGCGCAATGCACAGACGCTGCTGCTGACCGCCCGAGAGCGCCAAACCGTCCTTGTTGAGCTGATTGGATACCTCTTTCCAGAGGTTGGCGCGCTTGAGCGATTCTTCCACGATGTCATCGAGGTCGCTTTTGCTAGTCACGCCCTGCAGACGAGGGCCAAAAGCGACATTCTCGTAGATGGATTTGGGGAACGGGTTGGGCTGCTGAAAAATCATGCCCACGCGACGGCGAAGGTCGACCGGGTCGACGCCCTCGGCATAGATATCGTTGCCGTCGAGCGTCATGGTGCCCTCGACGCGCGTACCCTCGATAAGGTCGTTCATGCGGTTGATGCAGCGCAAAAACGTCGATTTGCCGCAGCCCGAAGGGCCGATAAACGAGGTGATGGCGTTTTTGGCGATGTTGAGGTCGAGCCCCGTCAGCGCATGAAAGTCACCGTACCAAAAGTTGAAATCCTTGGCCGTGATGGCCGCTTGCTCCGGCGTGGGAGCGGACTGATAGACGGACATGGGACTCCTTAACTAGCGGCGTTTGCGCGACAGATAGCGCGCAAACAGGTTGAAGGCCAGAATAATCGCCATCAGCAAAAGCGCGGTGCCATAGGCTGCGTTCATGTTGATGCCGTCGTTGGCAAGCAGGTACAGGTGGACCGTCATGGGGCGGCCGGAATCGAGTGGCGAGATAGGCAGGTTGATGGCCTGACCCATGGTGTAGAGCACCACCGCAGTCTCGCCGATGGCGCGGCCGATGGCAAGCACGATGCCGGTGGCGATGCGGCCAAAAGCCGAAGGAAGCACGATCTTGGAGACGACCTGCCACTTGGTGGCGCCCAGGCCATATGCACCCCAACGGATATAGCGCGGAACGGAGCGGATTGCCTCCTCGGTGGTACGCATGACAATAGGCAGCATCAGAAGTGCCAGCGCCAGGGCGGCCGAGACCATCGAAAGGCCCAGACCCATAGCCTCGACAAACAAGGCGTAGCCAAAGAGGCCCATAACGATGGAGGGCACCGAGGCCAGGGCATCGGCAGCATAGCGAATGATGTCGACGACCTTGCCCTGTTTGGCGTACTCGGCCAGATAGACCGCAGCCAGGACGGCAACCGGCGTGCAGATGAGCATGGCGAGCGCCGTCACGTAGATGGTCGAGACGATCGTGGGCCAAATGCCGCCCTCGGCGTTGACGCCCTGCGGCCAGCCGAAGATAAAGTCGAGCGAGATATGCGGCAGGCCGTTGATGACCACGTAGGCGATGATGGCGATCAGCACCAGCGTGGTGATATAGGCCGCGGCGCGAAACACGCCGAGCATGATCTTGTTGGACAGATCCTTGTTGATGCGGCCCTTCTTGCCATGGGAAAGGGCACGCTTGATGCGCTCGCGCGACGAGGTCGTATCGACCATCGTGTCAACGGAATCGGACATAGCCTACCCCCTCTTCTTGGAAATCAGACGGACGATACCCACCAGTGCAGCGGAGATGATAAACAGGACAACGCCCATGCCAAACAGAGCCGAGCGGTGCAGGCCCGAGGAATAACTCATGTCGAGCGCGATCTGACTCGTGAGCGTCGAGATGGGGCTCGAGATGCTATCCGGAATGACCGGGGCGTTGCCCACGACCATCAGCACGGCCATGGTCTCGCCGATGGCACGCCCCATACCCAAGACAATTGCATCCACAATGCCCAGCTTGGCGGCCGGCAGCACGACCTTGTAGATGGTCTGCCACTTGGTGGCGCCCATGGCATAGGACGCCTCGCGAATGCCCATGGGGATGGAGTTGAGGGCATCGATGGTGAGCGTCGTGATGGTGGGGACGATCATGATGGCAAGCACGAACCACGCCGTCAGCGCGCCAAAGCCAAGACCGCCGGTCAGCTGCGCGATAAACGGGCGGATGATGATCATGCCAAAGAAACCGTAGATGATGGAGGGGATGCCCGCCAGCAGATCGACGGCGGGGCTGATGAGCTTGCGCACGCGCTTGCTGGCGATCTCGACCAGATACACAGCCGTGCCCACACCCAGGGGCACACCCATGGCGAGCGCACCGACGGTCACCAGACCAGAACCCGCCAGCAGCGACATAATGCCGTAGTGGCCCTCAGAGGGTGCCCATGTAAAGCTAAAGAAGTCCGCCAGGCCGATGTCGGTAAAGACCGGCAGCGCCGAGTACGTGGTAAAGACAAAAATCAGGATGACGGTGACGACCGCCAAGAACGCGCAGGCAAAGAAGATCCACTGCAGCGCCTTCTCCTTAAGATAGGTGCTGCGTGACACCAACGCCAACTCACGCTTTTTGGGCGCCTGGGTCTCCTGCTCAATCTGGGGGGTTTCCTGTGCTTCCACGCTACTCACTCCCCTTTCCGTCGTTGGTGACGGGAATAAAGCCCGCCTCGCGAATCTGCTTGTCCATCTTTTCGGACGTCACATAGTCGATGTAATCCTGCGCCTGCTGCGAAGGCGTCCCCTTCACAAAGAAGTAAAGGTCACGCGAGATGGGATAGCCGCCACTTGCGACCGTCTTCTCAGATGCCTCGACATGGTTGACCGAAACGGCCTTGACCAAGGTCTTAGCGTTGAGGCTCTCGACAAAACCCAGCGAAATGTAGCCAATAGCACCACGCGAGCGGGACACGACATCGCGTACCTGACCCGTACCCGAAAGAACGGCCGAGCGGCGATCGAACGGCGTGCCGTCCATCACGATAGTGCGGAAGGCCTCGCGCGTACCGGACGCCTCGTCGCGGTTGATAACCTGAATCTTCAGGTCCTCTCCGCCGACTTCTTTCCAGTTGGTGATCTTGCCGGCGTAAATATCGCGGAGCTGCTCGGTCGAGAGATTGTCGACCGGATTGTCGTCGTTCACGATGACTGCGATGCCGTCGTGCGCGATTACGATCGGGGTCAGGCCCAAATCCTGTTCGTCGGCATTGAGGCCACGAGAGGAGCTGGCGATGTCGGCCGTGCCGGCGCTAACAGCTTCGATGCCAGCAGATGAGCCAAGGCCGGAGACGAGCACGTCGATGCCGGTCTCTTCCTTAAAGCCCTCGGCGGCAATCTCGGCAATGGGAAGGCAGGTGGTCGAGCCGGCCACGGTAATAGAAGTCGTAGAAGATCCCGAGGAGCAGGCGCACAGCGTGAGCGTGAGCACTGCCGCACTCAGGACCGATGCGATCTTTCTCATAGCATCACGCCGATCGCAGCATGGCGCCCACAGGCGCCGCCCTCGTTGCGGTAAGAATAAAAGCGGTCGTTCTGACGAACGGTGGAAAGCTTGGTGTCCACAATGCCACTCGCTTCGACGCCGGCGTCCATCAGCGCCTCGCGGATGGCGGCGGAAAGATCAAGCATACGGGAAGCGCCCGCATCGATACACGAGAACTCGGCGGCAAAGCGATCCATAAGCTCCTGGGATACCTCGTACTCGACGCCCAGGATATGGGGCCCAATATAGGCAGAGATGTCCTCCGGCGTGCAGCCAGCCGCCTCGCAGAGTGCTTGGCAGGCCTTGGCGGAAATGCGCGCAATCGTGCCCTTCCAGCCAGAATGCACCACGGCAAAACCTTTGGGAGCAACCAGCACCACGGGAACGCAATCGGCAAAGCAAAGCATCACGGGCACCTCATGCGCCGTGCAGACGATGGCATCACAGCCCTCGGCAATCTGCTCACGAATGTTCTCAAGATCATCGGCGCCGTTCGAGGTCACCGTCACGACGTGGTCACCATGTACTTGATTGGGCACGAGCAGATTATGCTCGCACTCAGCGGCGCCCATGGCTTCGAGCGCTCGACGACGATTTTCTTGAACGGCAAAGGGGTCATCGCCTACATGCGAGCCCAGGTTGAGCGAGGAGTACGCATCTTCGGAAACGCCACCGGTGCGCTCGGTAAAGGCAAAGCGAACATCGTGCGTCGTGCCCTCCACCAACGTAACTCCATCATGGTCGACACGCGAAACGTTGTCCGCACGTGCTGCCATACTAAAGCCTCCTAATAACACAAGTATCGCGGCATCGCCGCGCAGCCTGCTTTTATACGGCTGTCATACTTCTTTAAAAGGATACCCGCAGCAGTAGGGACCAAACGTAAAGGGAACGTAAGGAGATTGGAGGCTTTCGTTTACAAACGAGAAACAAAAAGGGCGCATCCATACGGACGCGCCCCTGTGCAAAACAATGCGAAGAACGACTTAGAAGCTGCCACGCTTGAGGAAGTCGGGAAGCTCGAACTGGTCGTTACCAAAGTTGGGAAGCTCGGTACCGCCAACGTTGCGAGTCGGGGCAGCCTGAGCAGGGCTGGAAGCCGGAGCGGTGCGCTGCGGCTCAGCAGAAGCAGCGGCCTTGCTCTGGGACTGCTGGGCGGCAAAGAGCTCGTCCTGACGGTTGACGTTGGAGTCGGAGAAGCCCGTGGCGATAACGGTGATGCGCACCTGGTCGCCCAGGGACTCGTCAACAACGGTACCGAAGATGATGTTGGCCTCGGGGTCGACGGCATTGGCGACAACGTCGGCGGCGTCGCTGATCTCCTGGATGCCCAGGTCCTTGGAGCCGGCGATGGAAAGCAGGACGCGCGTGGCGCCATCGATGGAGCTCTCGAGCAGCGGGCTGGAGATAGCCTGCTGAGCAGCGTCGACGGCACGGGTGTCCCCAGAAGCGGTACCAATGCCCATCATGGCGGTACCGGCCTGCTTCATGATGGTCTTAACATCGGCGAAGTCCAGGTTGATGATACCCGGGACGGTGATGAGGTCGGTGATGCCCTGGGTGCCCTGGGAAAGGACGCCATCGGCAATCGCGAAGGCCTCGAGCATGGTGGTCTTCTTCTCGGCGATGTCGAGCAGCTTATCGTTAGGGATGACGATCATGGTGTCGACGCAATCGGAGAGGGTCTTGATGCCCTCCTCGGCGCTCTTCTTGCGCTTGCGGCCCTCGAAGGTGAAGGGCTTGGTCACGACGGCAACGGTCAGCGCGCCGACCTCGTTCATCGCGATATCGGCAACGATGGGAGCGGCGCCGGTACCGGTACCACCGCCCTCGCCGCAGGTGATGAACACCATGTCGGCGCCAGCGAGCGCCTCGGCGATATCGTCGCGGGACTCATCGGCAGCCTTGCGGCCAACCTCGGGGTTGGCGCCGGCGCCCAGGCCGCGGGTAAGGTCGGTGCCGATGTGCACCTTGATATCGGCATCAGAGATCGCGAGCGCCTGAGCATCGGTGTTGATGGCAACAAACTCGACGCCGCGGATGCCCTCTTCGATCATTCGATTGACCGCGTTGGTACCGCCGCCGCCGACGCCGACCACCTTAATGACGGCAAGGTAGTTGTTGATCTCTGTCTCGTGCATGTCGGTCCTCCGAACAAAGGTTATAGCCATAGCATGGGTTGACCCCTGCGCACATTAACCTTCAGGTTGAAAGTAAATGCAAAGGTAAACCGTATTATGTTTGCACATTATGAGCGTTTCAGTCAAATAATTGACCGTGAAAACCAAACAAACCAGATAAACGGCGTGGTATAGCCCCTCAACAAAGCCATTTAGGATGCTAGGCGGTCGGTGCGTTCCTAAAGGTGTAGTTGCCCGGAGAGCGCACATTGATATAGGTCACGCCCTCTACCTGCGAAAGCAGCTTGGTCACGATGCGCTCTTTCTTGGCGATGTCGTCCGAATCGCCCAGCGACACCTCGACGCCGTTGTCGAGATTTGCCGAGATAGCCTCAACGGAAGGCGTGGAAATATCCTTCACCTGGTCCAAGAACTCGCTCGAAAAACCTCGTGCGTAATCCAGGCCGGCCTTGACGGCCTTGGAGCTCACCGCCCGACCCGAAACCGGTGCGACATCGGCCGAGACATCTGTCAACAGCACGGCGCCGTAGTGCTTGGCAAGCGCCAGGGCCGCATCGATGCCGGTCAGGGTGTTGGCACCCTCCCCCGATGTAATGACGTTCCCCTGGCCGTCCACCTCGACAGACGTCGACAGCGGAGCGATCCAGGTGTCATCGTCTCCGATAGCCCAGGCAAGGTCGTCGGAGCTGATATAGGCAATGGCGATAACTTTACGCTCCGTCGGCGTGATGATAAGCGTATGGGGAAACTGGCGCTGGACATCCACGCCCGAGACCCACGGGTTTTGCTTGAGGCCCTCGGTGATCTGGTCGGGGTCCACGTTAAAGAGCGACGTGTTCTCAGGAAGACTGATGAGCTGCATGGCGTCGTGCTTGGTCACATGCTCGCTGCCGTGAATCTGAATATCGGTGGCGGAGAACAGGCCAGAGTTGATGACGACGATGGCAATAATGGCAAGTACGGCCACGGCTGCCAGGATGCCGCCCGCAATCTTGCCCTTACCCTTAATGGCAGAAGCGGCGTCGGTTGCCTTGCTTGCCATGGCACCCAGCGATGATAGAGGATTGATGCTCTTTTTTGTCGAAGACGCCTTGGCGGCGGGTACCGATGTCAGTGAACGCGGCTTAGCGCCAGCCAACGTACGGCCGGCATGCGGCGCACGAGTTCCCAGCGAAGGCCCGGGCGTCGCCATGGGTCGGGAGGTCTTGGTGCCCATCGCCGGCTTGGGCGCCACCGAAGGACTCAGAGCCGGACGACTCGTCTTTTTAGAAGCGGGGCGTCCTCCCAGCTGCGAGCCGACGACCGGGCGCTTGGCAGGACGAATAGACCCAGCAGACTTGGAGAGCGTGACGGGCTTATGTTGAGGCTGGGCAGGTGCGCCGGAACGCCCTCCGGCGCGGCGGAAGGTTGGTTTCGATGCTCTAGAAGCCGAGGAATTTAACTTCCGGTCTGAGCTCGATGCCATACGCCTCCCTCACCTTTCCGTGCACA
>DBFAZJ010000111.1:0-14992 GCA_048244295.1 Collinsella sp. | reverse complement strand
TTTTTCGTGCGATGACGCGATTGAGCTTGGTTGGCCGCTCGAGGAAAGCGATGATTATGAGACCATCGCCGGCTGGATTTTGGAGCTTTGCGACTCGGTGCCCGACATCGGAGAGGTGTTTGAGGTCGCGGGGTACAAGTTTAAAGTTCAGTCGATGCGTGGCCAGCGCATCTCGCTCATTCGCGTGATCGCTCCGGCCGAAACCGATAAGAAGGATTCCGAGTCTTCGGTAGACGAGCCGACGACGTCGGGTGCGGGTTCCGCGAATCCGCACGACGGCGACGAGTAGGACAAGGAAGAGTAGGGGAGAGTTATGGCAGGCCTGTTCAACATCCTTAAGGTCACCGTCAGTGAGGACAAGATCTGCGCGCATGTGCTGGTGAACCCCGGCATGCCGCTCATGACCTCGGAGGACATCGAGGCCACGGCGCGCGTGTACTACCTGGTGCCCGCGATTGCCAAGCACCTGTGCCTGGGCGATTCCGGTCGCGAGTTCCAGGACTGCATGGGCCAGACCGAGCTCTGCCACTTGCTGGAGCACGTGACGGTTGAGCTCATGAACGAGACCGGTCTTGCCGGTAGCATCTCGTGCGGCCGCACGCGCGTAAGCGAGCACGACGAGCGCGTCTTTGAGGTTGAGCTTTCGTGCCCCGACGACGCGCTGGCCATCGGCGCGCTGTCTTCGGCCACCTTTATGATGGACTGGGCCTATCTGCACGCCGACCAGCCTGCCCCCGACGTGGAAGGCACGGTCGCGGGTCTGCGCAACCTGGTGTTGGGCATGCGCGCCGAGGCCGAGGGCAAGGATCCTCACGAGGCCGTCGCCGCTGCGAACGGCGAAGATGCTGCCGAGGACGAGGGCGCTGACGAGGGCGATGTGCCGGTCGACGCCGAGCTCGTTGCCGATGCGACCGCCGAGCCCGTTCCCGCCGAGCCCCAGGGCGTCCCCAACTTTGACGACGAGCCCCAGGTGGCGATTGATACCGAGGGCGCGGTTGCCGAGAACCACGAGGCCTCCGCTGCCGTCTTTGGCGGTGCTGCGACGGTTCCGGCAGGACCTGCGCATGAGGGCGGCCTGCCGCTCGTGGACGGCGCCGGCGAGGACCCGGGTGCCACGGTGGCCATGCCGGCTATGCCCCAGGAGTAGGCCTACGCGTTTATCACCATCACGTACCTGCGCCTTTGCCGTACGCAGATGAGCGGAGCGGCAAGTGATGCGCTGCGGGTATAATGGACAGCATTCAAACGGTGGGCACCGACGTGCCCGCAGGAGAGGAATGATCATGGGTAAGACTTTCAGCTTTGTCTCCGGCGCACTTTTTGGTGCCGCTGCCGGCGCTATTGTCGGCGTTGCTCTGGCCCCGCGCTCGGGCGCCGAGACCCGCGCCATGGCTGCCGATATCGCCAACGACGCCTGGGACAATATGCGCGACACCTACGAGCACAGCGCCGAGGAGGCCCGTGCTGCGGTGAATGACTTTGGCCCGATGGTCGACGCCAAGACCGACGACCTGCGCGCCAAGGTCGACCTGGCCCGCGAGCGCATGGACCAGCTGCGCGAGCAGCTCAACGACGCCATTTCGGGCGGCAACGTGACGCCTGCCGCCGACGTCGTGGTCGAGAACGCCGTCGAGGCTGATACCGAGGCTGCGGAGCCCTCGACCGAGGCATAATGCGCGCCGGGGATTTTGTCGGCGCCAAGATCTATCGCAAGCCTACTGAGGACAAGCGTACCAAAAAGGACGGCACACCGCGCAGCCCTAAAAAGCTCGGAAAGATTCACTTTCCGGTCTTTACCCCGGGCGGTACGCGCGTGGTCGGCTTTATGGTCCGCCAGTCCGATATCGCGGGTATGATCGAGCGTCCCGACCGATTCGTAGCGCTCGACGCCATTGGTGTCTACGAGGGCGCCATCGCGGTTGACGACGTCAAGGGCACCTACGATACCGCTGCGGCCAAGCGCCTCGATATCAACCTGGACGATTGCATCATCTGGGTCGGTATGGACGTGCGCACGGAATCGGGCGACGTCGTGGGCTATTGCTCGGACGTTGAGTTCAAGCCGCGCTCGGGCATCGTGCAGGCATTCTATGTGACCGCCGGTGCTGCTTCGAGTGTTTTGGTTGGTGACACGCAGGTGCCGCCGACGATGCTGCGCGGCTACGAGAACGGCGCGATGGTCGTCTCGGACGAGGTCAAGTCGCTCGGGTATTCGGGCGGTGCGGCTGCCAAGGCCGCCGAGGCCAGCGTCGTGGTGGGCGACAAGGTCAAAAAGGGCGCCAAGGTGCTCGACGACAAGGGATCGGTTGCCGTGGACAAGGGCAGTCGCGCACTGGGCAAGCAGCTCGGCAAGACGCGCGGCATGTTCAAGGCCTTTAAGGACGAATACCAAAAGGCGAGCGGAGGCTCGTCAAAAGCTACAAAATAGCGACGTACCAAATGATGGGAGGCAAGCCGGAGACCTGTTGCTCCGGCTTGCTGTGTTTATGGGGGAGGGCACATGCGCCAAAGCGGATCCAACTTAAACGGGCGTTCGGGTGCGCGTCCGACGGCGCGCCGCGACCTGGGGCAGCTGCCCAGCGGTCAGCGCAAGCGTCACCGTAAGCCCGGCGCGATGTATCTCAACCATAGCCGCGGCTTTAGCGACCGCAGCGCTCGCATCGGCAACAGCCGCACACCCCGTCGTTCGTCTCGCCTGCCCTACGCGCTTATCGCCGTGGGTTGCGCGCTCGTGCTGTTTATCGCTGCCGTCGTGGGCTACGTCAACCGCAGCGTGGACGTGGAGCTCAACGGCCAGAAGACCGCGGTGCGCGTGGGCTCTACGCTGCAGAATCTCATCGACGAACAGGATTTGACTGGCACCTACGACGCAGGCGACCTGCTGGCCGTTGATGACAGCGTGCTCAAGCGCCATGGGGGCGAAAAGCTGTCGGTGAAGGTCGACGGCAAGCGCGTGAAGCAGGGCAAATGGGATAGCCGCGAACTCGAGGGCGGCGAGAAGGTGACGGTCAAGGATGGCCGTAACACCTACGAGAAGCACGAGGTTCAGGCTACGGTTATCGAGCCCAAGCTCAAGGTCGAGGGCACGGGCGCTATCGAGTATGTGCAGACGTGGGGTGTCCAGGGCCGCTCCGAGGTGTGGGTTGGTGAGCAGTCGGGCAAGACGCAAGACCGCGGCGAGGTTGTGCCCGCCACCGATTGCGTTGTTGCGTGCGCCAGCGTGGCGCCCAAGGGCAACAAAAAGTACGTGGCGCTGACGTTTGACGAGGGCCCGAGCGGCGCCACCAAACAGATCTTGCAGGTGCTCAAGGAAAAGGGCGTCACCGCGACGTTCTTCCTTTCGGGCGATGCGGTCGAGGCCTCGTCTGCCACGGCCAAGGCGATTGCCGATGCCGGGTGCGAGATCGGATCCAACAGCTACAGCGACGATTCGCTCAAGGGTCAGGACCGTGAGGCGATACGCGAACAGATCACGAAAGGCACCGATGCGATTAAGTCGGCGACCGGCGTGAAGACGATGCTGCTGCGTGCTCCCTACGCTGCCTTTGACGAGCAAAACTGGATTGATTCGATGGACCTGGTCTCCGCCGTGGTCTCGTGGAATATTGACTCGGGCGACTGGCTGCTCAACGGTGCCGACGAGCAGGTCTCGACGGTGCTCGATTCGGTGACGCCGGGCAATATCGTGCTGCTCACCGACAGAGACGAATGCGCCGAGCAGACGCTCGAGGCGCTGCCGCAGATTATCGACGGCCTCATTGCCGACGGCTACAAGATCGTGACGCTCAGCGACCTGGTCAAGACGGACACGTCGCTGAGCAAAAAGCTCACCTCGCTGACGAAGGTCACCATGCCCAAGGACGCCGTGTTCCCCCAACCTGCCGAGGACGAAGACACCACAGAGTAACCACAGAGTAGTCATTGGGTAGTCATTTAAGAACGTCCCCAATGACTATGTCACGGATGCGTCAGCGTTTGGTATGCCTGCAATGTGCAGCGCATAAATTCGACGCCGCAGGGCGATGCTGATGCTATAGTTACTGCGGTTAATGAGGGTCAAGAGAAAGGTTACAGGTGAAATCCAAACCTCGACCATACAGTCGATGACCCCATGCAGGTGCTTTTTGCGCATGCACGGGGTGTAAGCGTCGAGCGGCGTGCCGCCCGCGCATGCGTATACATATCCAGAAGCCCCCGGACGTCGCACGCGCGGCCGCGTCCGGAGGAATAATGATGGGGAGCACCATTGAATTATCTGAGTGAGATGCTCAAATTGCCGGTCTTGGACGTCGATGGCGAAAAGCTCGGCGTGGTGAACGATTTTGGTATTGCTACCGGCGAAGTTTTTCCGCACGTGACGTCGCTCGCGTTCCGCGGACCCGGCAAGACGCCGTTTATGATCAGCTGGCGCAAATGGGTCGACCGTATCGACGAGACGGGTGTACACCTTAAGACGTCGGCCACCGAAATCCGTTTTTCGTACCTGCAGCCGACCGAACTCTTGCTTGCCCGCGACGTGCTCAACAAGCAGATCGTCGACACACAGGGCATGAAAGTCGTGCGCGTAAACGACATCAAGTTTTCCATGTCGGGCGAAAATCAGCTGCGCCTGCTGGGCGCCGAAGTTGGCGCCCGCGGTCTGCTGCGCGCGATCAGCCCCACACTCGAGCATGTCGTCGAGGGCTTTATGAAGCACCTGGGCAAGCCGCTCAGCGAGGACATTATTGCCTGGTCTTACATGGACCTGCTCGATCGCTCGACTAAGAACATCCAGCTCTCGGTGTCGCACAAGACGCTCGGCGAGCTGCACCCTGCCGACATCGCCGACATTATCGAGCAGCTCGACCCGCGCCTGCGTGCGCAGGTGTTTGCGCAGCTCGATACTGCCCAGGCCGCCGAGGCTATCTCGGAGTTCGATGACGACGAGCTTATGACCGAGATGCTCGAGGGCCTGTCCGACACGGACGCATCGTCGATGCTGGCTATGATGGACCCGGACGATGCAGCCGACCTGATCGACGAGCTCGATTACGAGAAGGCCGAGAAGCTCCTGCGCCTGATGGGCGTCAAGGAGGAGAAGGCGATTCGTAACCTGCTGGGGTATGAGGACAACACCGCCGGCCGCATCATGACCTCGGAGTTTGTCTCCCTGCCCGCCACGGCAACGGTCGGCGATGCCATCGAGGCGATTCGCGAGCTCGACGAGGACTTCGAGAGCGTCTACTACGTCTATACCGAGGATCCGAGCGGCATGCTGACCGGCGTGCTTTCGCTGCGCACGCTGATCGTAGCCGACCGCGACGCCACGCTGGGTCAGCTGGCCTATCGCGACCTGGTCTATGTGTCGCCCGACGAGGACCAGGAAGACGTGACGGACGAGATGACCAAGTACGACCTGGTTGCCATCCCTGTCTGCGACGAGAACCGTCATATCTTGGGTATCGTGACTTTCGACGACGCCATGGACGTTATCGCCGAGGAGCATCAGGAGGACCTGCAGATCGCCGGTGTCGGCTCGGGCGATAGCGCGTCGGACGACTCGACGAACGTGCTCAGCTGGTTCGTGCATCGCCAGTACTGGGTTGTTGTATGGGGCATCGCGTCGTGCATCATGGCGACCGTGCTGGGAACGGCGCTCGGCTCCGCGCATCTGGTGGTGTTCCCCATGTGCGCCATGCCGCTCGTGCTGCTTGCTGCCTCGCGCATGGTGTCGTTCGTCAAGAACTACTTCCTCGAGTACGACGGCCACGACGACGAGCCCAAACCGTACCTGGGATTCTTCTTCCAGAGCACGGGTATGGGCCTGATCCTTTCGCTCGTGACCTACCTGTGCGCGCAGCTGGTGCGCACCGCTGCATTCCCCGATGCGTCCATGTTTGAGGAGCAACTCTTTACCGGGTGTTTTAATATCGCTGCTATCATTTGCCTGGTTGGCAACATGAGTGCCGTGATTTACCTGATGGTGCTGTTCTGGCGTGACGAGCATGACCTCAACACGTCGGGCACCGCCATGAACGTTATTGCCGTCATGATCTCGTGCATAGCGTACTGCGCCGCTGCGGTGCTGCTCACCATGTCGGTCATTGGTTAGGTGGTCGCGTGCAAAATACCAAGCAAAAGTCGGGCACCAAGCAAAAGTTGACCATCGCGGCCATCTTTGGCGCTATGGGCCCCGGTCTGCTGGCGGCGCTTTCGGGCAATGACGCCGGCGGCATTGCAACGTATTCCAGTGCGGGCGCCAGCTATGGCTACAAGATGCTCTGGATGCTTCCCGTCATGACTGTGCTGCTCATCGTGACGCAGGAGACCGCGGCGCGCTGCGGCTGCGTCACGGGCAAGGGCCTGGCATCGCTCATCCGTGAGCGCTTTGGCGTGCGCAAGAGTGTACTTGCTATGGCGGCGCTGTTGATCGCCAACACGGCTGTGACCATTTCGGAGTTTGCGGGTATCGCCAGCGGCCTTGCTCTCTTTGGCGTGCCGGCGAGCATCTCGGTGCCGTTGGTGGCGCTGCTGGTGTGGATGCTTACCATGTCGGGTAGTTTCCAGCGCATCGAGAAGATTTTGCTGCTGGTAAGCTGCGTCTTCGTGACCTATATTGTCGCCGCGTTTATGGCTGGCCCCAACTGGGGTGAGGTCGCGGTCGACCTGGTCGTGCCTAACATTCAAAATGACCCCAGCTACGTGTCGCTCGTGGTCGCAACGATCGGTACCACCATCGCGCCGTGGATGATTTTCTTGGCGCAGAACAACGTGGTCGACAAGAACGCGGGCGAGGACGATATCGTGCTGCAGCGCATCGATACCGTGAGCGGCTCGCTTGCCGCCGATGTCATTGCCGGCTTTATTATCATCACGACCGGTACGGTGTTGTTCCCGGCGGGTATTCAGATTAGCGATGCCGCCGATGCTGCCCGCGCGCTGGAGCCTATTGCGGGTCAGTGGTCCACGGTACTGTTTGCCTCGGGCCTGGTCGCGGCGAGCTTCTTGGCCGCCTGCGTGCTGCCGGGCGTTACGTCGAGCGCTATCTGCGAGGCATTTGGCTGGGAGCGCGGTGCCGACCGCAGCTGGGACGAGGCCCCGGTTTACCGCGGCATCATTACGGCCATCATCGGTATCTCTGCCGTGCTGGTGCTTATGCCCGGCGTCGATCTGTTCCAAATTATGATGACCTCGCAGGTCATCAATGGCGTGCTACTGCCCGTGGTTCTGGTGTTCCAGGTGGTTATCGCCGCCGACCGTCACATCATGGGCGCCAACCGCAATGGCCGCGTGTGGAACGTGCTCACTTGGGCGACTATCGCCGTGATTACGGTGCTGACAGTCGTCATGTTTGTGCTGCAAGCGATGGGCTACAGCGCTTAACGCCCACTTTTGCTTCCGAACAGGCCGCAGCGATGGGCTGCGGCCTGTTTTTTGTCTGCTATAGGGTGTTAGTTATATAGCAATGGACAAAAAATGCCAAATATGAGTAATGTTGCTAAGTGAATAGCATCTACATCCTAAAAGATAATGAACATAGCCTTTAGTATGTTCATTAAAATTGGCTCCAATACGCCTTAAACCAGTCAGGTTGGCTGCTTTAGGGGGTTGTAGGGGTCGCTCGGACGTCATTTTGGGTGGTTTTGCCTGCTACTAAAATGGTAACAGTACTCATATTTGCCCTTTTTTGCCCACAGACCTTTGAGGGTGCGGCGAAAAGGGCTTGTTTTGATTGTTTGGGGCAGGCACGAGGCGCGGAAACGATGTCTGGAGCGACGGAGCGGCCTGGAATTCATCCGTAGAGGTCTTCATTGGCTGCGCCAGGAGTGTCCCTAGGTACCGGCACATAAGGAACGTCCCTAACTGCCGGAGGGGGTGTCTGCCGTGGCAGACACCCCCTCCGGATGTGGGAAGTTTACGCTGCAGGTTACTTGTCGGTGCCTAGCTTGTGCGGCTTGAGAGCGAGCGCATTGACGAGCGCGTCGGTGGCAGACTTGACGGCTGCCGGTTGCGGATCGTTGACGTGATCCTCGGGATGCACGGGCAGGTCCTTCTTGACTGCATCGTGGATCAAGTTGAGGTACTCAGTCACGCCAGTGGTCGATAGATGCGTGCCATCGCCATCGAACAGGTCGTTGCGGTTGGCACTGTATCCGTACCAGTCGATAACGCGCACGTTCTTGTAGCGCGTAGCGGCGTTGGCGATGGCCTGGTTGGTAGAGCCAACCCACGGCTGCGGGCTGCGCGTGTTCACAAACACCACAATACGCTTATCTCCTGCATCGGCCATGATGGCGTCGATCTGGTCGTCGGTTACCAAGCCGTTGGTGCCCAGGGCAAAGACCACGATCTTGCCGGCAAGGTTCTGCTGGATATAGCCTTCAAATGTCGCACGGCCCGCATCGAACTGGCGGCCCTTTTCGGCATCGATGTGGCTGTGCGGGAACACGCCGTCAAAGGTGTCTACGGCACGCAGCGACACGGAGTCGCCGATCATAAGCAGATCGTAGGAGCCATCGGGGAAGCCGTCGTTGTCCTTGTCGGTGTCGTCGGCCGCCTGCTGGTCGGTGGGCGCGGTGTTCTTGGCTTCCTTGTTCAGAACTTCGGCGCCCTCGCCGCTCAGTGCAGACGTCTCGGGCACAAAGATCAGGCCGCCCAGTGCAACGACCAACACGACAGCGCAGGCTGCGCAGACGGGGACGTGCGCGCGTGCCCAGTCGGCGGGCGTGGCGGTGCCGTCGCGGAACTCGGATACGGTGCGCCCAAAGGCGCCCTTTCTAAACGGAGTCTCGATAAAGCGATAGGAGCACTCGGCTACGGCGACCACCAGCAGCACCTGCAAAATGTATTGCCACCAGGGCGTATCGTTGATGTTGGCGACCGGGTTCATGAGCAACAGCAGCGGATAGTGCCACAGGTAGATGCTGTACGAGCGCTTGCCAATCCACACGAGCGGCTCGGCGGACAGCGCGCGGGCAACCATTCCCTGGGGCTGCACGCAGGCGGCAATGACCATGAGCGTGAGGATGGAGCATAGCAGTGTGCCGCCGCGATACTGGAACGCGGTGTAGCCGTTGGTGAGCGCGACCATGGCGGCAAGGCCAACCAGACCCACGACGCCCAGTACATCGATGGACGCGGGCGAGGACCAAAAGCGCACGAGGGCGCTCGGCTGTGCCGGGGCGGTCTCGGCTGATTCGTCGGCCTTCTCGCCAGGCTTGCCCTCGGCGTTTTTGCCGTGCTTGGCGGCGCCAGCCAGGCGATTGAGCCCCAAACGATGTGCGAGACGCACCGGCGCCAGGTCGCAATCGGGGATAAAGGCCATCCAGGTACCCAGCAGCAGCGAGAACACGCGGGTGTCGGTGCCGTAGTACACGCGGCTGGGGTCGGCGGCAGGGTTGTAAAGCACCATCATGGCGAGGGCAGATACCGCGGCAAGGCCCAGAACCACGCGGCGCGTGTTGGGTTTGCTCACATGCATGGATACCATGGCAAACAGCAGTGGCGGCCAAATCAGGTAGAACTGTTCCTCGATGGCAAGCGACCAAAAGTGCGTGAGCGGCGAGGGGTCGCCCAGAGCATTGAAGTACGAGACGTTTTGGGCAATCTGCCACCAGTTGTTGAAGAACAACAGCGACGGCAGGATGTCGGGGCGCATCTTGGTGAGCATCACGTGGTTGAAGACGGTGCACAGAGCACAGGTCGCTACCACGACGGTCACCACGGCGGGGACCAGACGACGGATGCGGCGAATCCAGAAGCTCTTGAGGTCGATGCGTCCGGTCTTAGCGACTTCGTTGAGTAGCAGGCGTGTGATCAGATAGCCCGAAAGCACAAAGAAGATCGTGACGCCGAGCAGGCCGCCCTGAGCCCACGTGAGGTTAAGGTGATAGAGCACCACCGCGACGACGGCGAGCGTACGCAGGCCGTCGAGTGCAGGGATGTAGCGGGACTTGGGGCGAGCAGGCGTCTGCTCTGCGGCGGGAGTGTTGGCGCGGCCCGCGTTGTTGGCAGAAGCGCGATGGGGACTCGCGGTGCGTCGCGGTTCGTTGGCACGGCGTTCGCTCTTCACGCGTTCGTGCGGCGCCGGCTCGTTGCCCGTGCGGCGTCGACCGCGCGAGCCCGATTGCGAGAGTTGTTCCATAAAACATCATCCAATGACGAGAATAATCAGCACGTATTCATTGTAGCTGCCTGCTCCTGTGAATGCTTGCTGCTGGCGCAACCTCAAGGGTGCGTTCACATCAAAGTGAACTAAAGTTATAGAGGTGCGAAAGCGCACAATCGACGATCGACGGTGGGTGCAAAGCTCGCAGATGAGGAGGTTTCCATGGCAGATCGCGGCATCGTTGCGGTGTTCGGCAGCATGAACATGGACCTTTCGGTGGCGTGCGAGCGCATACCGCGTGCGGGCGAGACCGTTGGCGGCAGCGGGTTTATCACCAACGCCGGCGGCAAAGGCGCCAACCAGGCCGTAGCTGCTGCGCGCATGGGCGCGCACACGCATATGATCGGCGCGGTCGGCTGCGACGCATTTGGCACGTCGCTCGTGGCGGGGCTCCAAGACGCCGGCGTGGACTGTGTCTTTGTAGCGCGTCGCGATGACGTGGAGACGGGAACGGCGACCATCATTCGCTGCGAGGGCGACAACCGCATCATACTGTCACCGGGCGCCAACCATGCGCTTGCGGGCGCGGACGTTGCCTGCGCGCTGAGGCGTCTGGTGGCCCATGAGCTCGACGGCGACGCCAGCGAGATTGCCCCGGCTGCCGGAAGCGTCTTTATCGCCCAGGGTGAATGTGACCTTGCAGCGACGGCCGAGGCGCTTGTTTGCGCTCATGGGCTGGGGTTCTATACGGTCTTTAATCCGGCGCCTGCTTGTGAGTTGCCTGCGGAGGTCTGGCCTGCGGTCGACTTGGTCTGCCCCAACGAGACCGAGTGCCAGGTGCTGACGGGCATTCTGCCCACGGATGATGCGAGTTGCGTCGCCGCGCTCAATGCGCTGCTCGACAAGGGCGCCGGAGCTGCGGTCATCACGCTGGGTGGTGCCGGCTCGGTTACGCTCGGTGATGACGGCGAGCTGCTGCGCATGCCGGCGCTTTCGAGCACGGTAGTCGATACCACGGCCGCCGGCGATACGTTTATTGGCGCGTTGGCGGCGGCTCGCCTAGAGGGCCTGCCGCTCTTTGAGTGCATGGCCGCGGGTGCTCGCGCCTCGGCAGTGACGGTGTCGCGCCTGGGCGCTCAGCAATCGATTCCCACGCGCGCCGAAGTTGAACATTGGTTTGGTTAAACGATAAAGACGGAGAAGCGGAGTAGAACAATGGCAATCAAGAAGCTGATCCTTGATCTGGATATGGGAGTGGACGATGCGATGGCGCTGGCCTATGCCATCGCGAGCCCCGAGGTGGAGCTCGTGGGCATCACCACGTGCTTTGGCAACGTGCGCGTCGAGCAATCGGCGCACAATTGCCTGGCGGTGCTCGATCTGCTGGGTCGCCCCGAGGTTCCGGTGTACCTGGGTGCCGACCGTCCTCTGCAGGCGACTGAGCCCTATACGCCGCCGGCGTCCACCGCGCTCATTCACGGCAAGAACGGCATCGGCGGCGCGAGCGTGCCCGCGTCGCCCTACGAGCCGGTGGGGGCGACCTCGGCCGACGGTAACGCTGCGGTCGATTATCTGATCGATGCCGCGCGCACCTATGGTCCCGATCTGATTTACGTGGCGACCGGCCCGCTCTCCAACCTGGCGCTCGCCCTGGAGCGCGATGCGGCGGCAATGATGTCCATCGGCCGCGTGGTCGTGATGGGCGGCGCTCTTACCGTGCCCGGCAACGTGAGCGCGGGCGCCGAGGCCAATATGGCGAGCGACCCCGAGGCAGCCGACGCGGTGCTGCGCTCGGGCCGTAAGCTCACCATGGTGGGTCTGGACGTGACGCATCGCGTGGTGCTCACACGCCGCGACATTGCCGGCTGGACGGGCTCGGGCACTATGGCGGGCTGCGCATTTGCGAGCATGGTCGAGCACTACATTGGCTCGTACGAGATGAACGCACCCTACCTGGGTGGTTGTGCGCTGCACGATCCGCTGGCCGTTGCCGTGGCGATCGACCCCACGCTCGTAGGTGCGCTCGGCTGCAACCTGCGTGTTGATCTGCTGGGCGAGTACCGCGGTCGCACCATCTGCGATGAGCGTCGCCTGTCCGATCCGGACAAGAGCGCGCTTGTGGCACTGACCGTGGATGCTCCGCGCTTCCTGTCCGAGTTCAAGACACGTATGGCCCGTGTCCTTGGCTAAGTTGTCTTTTTGGGACGGGGCTTTTTTGACTGGTATGATTGGTGTGACCATTCGAACCAGCTAAAAGAGCCCGTCCCAAATTGACTACCGAGAGGATCTGCCATGGAGCGCATCGCGAGTTTTTCCGTTGACCATCTGCTGCTTGAGCCCGGCGTGTATGTGAGCCGCATCGACCGCGATCCGGCGACCGGTGCTGCCGTCACCACGTTTGACCTGCGCCTGACCACGCCCAACAAGGAGCCGGTCATGAACACCGCCGAGTGCCATACCATTGAGCACCTGGGCGCGACGTTCCTTCGCAATCATGCCGAGTGGTCGAGCCGCATTGTCTACTTTGGCCCCATGGGCTGCCGCACGGGCTTTTACCTCGTCGTATTTGGCGAGGTGACGAGCGAGGAGATCCTGCCGCTCGTGCGTGAGCTGTTCGAGTTTGTCGCCGACTTTGAGGGCGATGTCCCCGGTGCCGCTCCTGAGGAGTGCGGCAACTACCTGGACCAGAACCTTCCCATGGCTAACTGGCTCGCGCGCCGTTACCTCAACCGCGACCTGGCCGATATCGACGAGGGGCACCTGCACTATCAGCAGGCGTAAGGGCTTTATCGCCCAAAACGAGCGCATTAGGCGCCTTCGCTTATGCGGGGGTGCCTTTTTGCTGAGTGGTCGGGACGAGTGTTTAAAATTGCTTATGTTTGTTCTAGAATGTTCATACTGTCACATAAACGAACAGGAGCGAACATGCATATCTACTCTGTCAACGATCCCGAGTTCAAGTCCTATGGCAACGTTTGGGATAACGTTCCGTCCGAGCTTACGTCGCCCGTGCTCGAGGCGCTCTCTGCCACGCCCATTCCCGAGGGCAGCAAGTACGTTGCAAGTGCGCCGGAGCTCGAGGACGTCAAGGATGCCGACAAGCTTGGCTTTCTCATGTTTGGTGGCCGTCCCTTCCAGCTCGGCTGGTGCAACGGCCACAACACGCGTCTCAACTGCCTGGAGTACCACCGCGCGAGTGAGTTCAACCTGGGCGCGCGCGACTTTATCCTGCTCGTGGCGCATCGCTGGGAGATCGAGGACGGCAAGCTCGACACCGCGTGTGTCAAGGCGTTTCGCGTGCCGGCGGGTACGGTCGTCGAAGTCTTCAACACCACGCTCCACTACACGCCGTGCATGGTCGACGACGGTGGCTTCCAGGTGATGGTGGCGCTGCCCGCCGGCACCAACGGCCCGCGCCCCGAGGTCGCGGCCGACATGCCTGCGGCCGGCGACAGCTACTGCTACTGGAAGGCCGACAAGTGGGTCCTCTGCCATGCTGACAGCCCCAAGGCAGCCGAAGGCGGCTACGTAGGCCTCATCGGCAAAAATCTCGACATCACCGTGGACTAGAATCTTCCGTCTCGATCTGTAACATCTAGCGGGCTAAATCGTCTCTACCTGTTACAGATTTAGACAAACTGCAGGGGACAGACCGAACAATCTCGATCTGTAACACCAGGCCCGGTTTTGACGGCCTACCTGTTACAGATCGAGACAAACGGGCCCAAACCACCACAAAGGTGCCTGTCCCCATTGCGGTGGCTGCCTAGAGTTGGCTGCGCAGATAGTCAGCCATATATGGAACGGCGAAACGCACGTAACCGCGGCGCGCCTGTTCGATTACGCCGGCGTCGATGAGGCGCCGGCGATACTTTTGCGCATAGTCGGGTGTGACTGACATACGTTTCGCTACATCGGAAATGCGCGAAACGGCGTCTTCGTCATCAGTCATTGCGTCGAGAAACGCGACGTCTTGGTCCGATAGCGCGGCGAGCGTCGTTTCACAAACATCGTTTTCGAAATCGGCTTTTGACGCTTCGATAGCTCCGTCGACTTGCTCTGGCGTTACGTGTTCTCCTGTCTTGCAGCGATTGCCGATGTTATAGCCGATGAGCTGCAGCATATAGGGCGAGCCTTGGGTTGCGCGAGCGGCACGGAGGCGAAGATCGCCTGGAATATCAAGGTCGAGCTCTTCGAAAGCCCGCTGATAATAGGCATCGACATCTCCGACTGAAAGCGGTTCGAGCGTGACCTTGCGAGCGCGGTTGAGAAATGTCAGCACGCGGTCATTGAGCGTTGCACAGACGGCTCCCGGGAGACCTGCCATAACAAGCGCGACGTTGAGTCCCTCACCGACCAGCTCTTGATAGGCGGTGACGAGCTGTCTAATCTCAGGTGAATTAGCTTGGAGCTCATCGATAAGGATGAGGATGCCGTGCCCCTGCTCGGTCAGCTTGCGCGCCAGCTGCGTGAGTTTGAACTGGAAACTCTTGGTCTCCTGCACATCGCGTGTGAACTCGAGACCGGCTGAGAAGCCGAAGACGCTCAAGCTACCGCCAGAAAGTTTGGGGAGATGACGCTTGCTGACATAAGGCTCGCCTGCTTCTTGGATTTTTTCAACAATGCGCTCAAGCATATCTTCGGAGGCTACGGTGGGTGTGGCGACAACAAAACCGAGCTTGCGTGCGCGGTCGGCAAGTTCCCACAGAAGAACCGTCTTGCCGCTGCCTCGCTGGCCGAGCATGAGCATGGCTCGGTCTCGATTGCCCGGCTCCTGCTCAAGACCGGAGATGAATGTCGAAATCACGTTCCCGCGACCCACCAGATAGGACGGGCGATTTCCAAATGAGGGGGAGAAGATGGTTTCAGTCATAAGTCTCCTTTCCTTTTTTTCCTATTTTTTCC
>DBFAZJ010000110.1:0-5436 GCA_048244295.1 Collinsella sp. | reverse complement strand
CAACCTCGACGATGCCCTCGAGCACCTCGCGCGGATAGACGGAACCCGTGGGGTTGTTGGGGTTGATGATGACGAGGGCCTTGGTCGCACTCGTGATCTTGGACTCCATATCCTCCAGGTCGGGATACCAATCCGCCTGCTCATCGCATAGATAGTGCACGGGATGACCGCCGGCGAGGGTTGCGCACGCCGTCCAGAGCGGATAGTCGGGGCTGGGGATCAAAATCTCGTCGCCATTGTCGAGCAGTGCGTTCATCGAAAGCTGAATGAGCTCGGACACGCCGTTGCCCGTGTAGATGTGCTCCATCTGAACATTGGGCAGGCCTTTGATCTGCGAGTACTGCATGATCGCCTTGCGCGCAGAGAACAGACCGCGCGAGTTGGAATAGCCTTCGCAGTCGGGCAGTTGCTGGCGCATGTCCTTAATGACCTCATCGGGCGTGCGGAAACCGAAGGGTGCCGGATTGCCGATGTTGAGCTTGAGGATGCGCTCGCCTTCGTCCTCCATACGAGCAGCCTCGTCGACGACGGGGCCGCGCACGTCATACAGAACGTTCTCGAGTTTGGTGGATTTAGAAAAAGTACGCATGGTGGTGCTCCTTGCAATTTGAGCTGAGGGATGGGGTTCGGGCTTGGAATCGTTGCGAGGCGATGATGTCTCGCCTTGATCGGCGTCGCCGGCGAGCAGCCAGGTAACATCGACCTCCAAAATGCGGGCGAGCAGCTCTGCCACATCGCGCCGCGGCATCGTCTTGCCGCTCACATATTGGCTCATCTGACTCTTGCCGAGTTTTTTGCCGAGCATCTCCGATGCGCGGATTACGTCCGACTGGCGAACGTCACGATCGGACATGGTCTGTCGCAGGCGATCGCAAAACGTCTCTTGGGCCACAGGAACCTCCTTGCTGGCAAAGTTCAATTTATAGAACACGAATTGAACCAAAGTTCAATTTAGCAAGCAGTATAGCGCCGTACCTCATTCGGAAGTTCAATTTCATAAGAAAATGTACCGGACTCCGAGATTTGCCCAAAGCGGACAATGACATGCACGCGTTTAGAGGTATTCAAGGAATCGAGCAGCGGCAAGCGAAACGTCGGCCGTTCGATATATGGCGTTGATCTGCCGATGAGGATGTCCCTCGAGTGGGCGCACGGCAACATCGAACTGACAGCGGCGCAAGATGAGCGCGGGAAGAACACTCACGCCCAGGCCGTCCTCGACCATGGCCATAATCGCATAGTCATCCCAGGTCGACAGCTTAGAGCGCACTGCCAGGCCCGCGCGGCGAAACAGCGGCGTAATCTCGTCGTCGCTACCGCGTTCCAGCAGGATAAACTGCTCGTTGGCCAAATCGGCAAGGGAAACGACCTCCGCGGTGGCAAGCGAGGAGTCCGCTGGCACCACGGCCATCAGCTCGTCTTGCACCAACGGTCGCGACGCCATGCCGGCGCCGCGTGGCTCGCGCGGGATAAAGCCCAGGTCACAACGACCCTCAGCCACCCATTGTTCAATCTCTGAGTAATCACCCATCAGCAACTCATAATCGACGTCCGGATGATCGGCACGAAAGCGCGCAATCACCGGCGGCAGCACGTGGGTCGCCACGCTCGAAAACGTACCGATGCAGATTTTGCCGCGCATGAGCCCGCGCATCTCATCCACCCGTCGCTGCAAGCGAGTGAATTCCTCGCATAACGCCTCGACTGCCGGCATGACCTGCCGCCCGTCGGCAGAAAGCACCACGCCCTCGCGACTTCTATCGAGCACTTTAAAGCCCCAGTCGGCCTCGAGATCGGCCACCATACGGCTCACGCCCGACTGCGAATAGCTCAGGCGCTCGGCAGCACGCGTAAAGCTTCCGGCGCGCACCGTCTCCAGCAGCACCTGCATCTTTTGAATATTCGTTTCCACGGCACCCCTCCACCTTTGCATGAGTTTTTGTCATGTTATCTATGCATTATATTCGCTTTTCTTCTAAAGCCAGTTCACCCATAGTGAACATGCTCGGATATAGAGGGGATGGAAGCGCATGAACAACGGGCTGTTTACGTACTTAGCAGCATTGCTATTGTTTGGCTCCAACGGCATCATCGCCTCTGCCATCGCGTTGCCGAGCTCCGATATCGTGCTACTGCGCACGTTTTTGGGCACCCTCTCGCTTGTCACCATTCTCGCCATCACCCAACGCCATAAGTTGCAGGCGCCATCTCGCCTCCGCGAAGCCGCAGCACTCCTTCTCTCGGGAGCCGCGCTGGGCGCCAGCTGGATTTTTCTGTTCCGCGCCTACCAGACGATCGGCGTCGGCGTATCCTCGCTGCTGTACTACTGTGGCCCCATCATCGTTATGGCGCTCTCCCCACTCATCTTTGGTGAAAAACTGACCGGCGGCAAAATCGCCGGGTTTATCGCCGTCGCCTGCGGTGCTTTTCTCATTGCAGCACAAGGTCTAGGCGGCAATATGCCCATTGCGGGTATTGTCTGCGGTATCGCCTCGGCATTTTGCTATGCGCTGATGGTCATCGCTAGCAAGGGTGCGCCACACATCGAAGGCCTCGAGAACTCCACGCTCCAGGTGAGCGCCGCCTTTGTGACCGCGCTGGTCCTCACGCTCATCACGCAGGGCGCCCCCTCATTCCTGTCCGCCGGCGTCGCCGCCAGTATTGATTGGCGCGCCGTCGTCATGCTCAGCGTCATCAACACCGGCATCGGTTGCCTGCTCTACTTTAGCGCCGTCGCCAAGCTGCCCGTCCAGACCGTCGCGGTCGTCGGCTACCTCGAGCCGCTTTCGGCCGTCGTGTTCTCGGCCGTCCTTTTGGGCGAAGCCATAACACCGGTCCGCCTGATGGGTGCCGCGCTTATCATCGGCGGCGCGATTTTTTGCGAACTCGCCGGCAAACGCGCAAACGCCAAGGCTGGCATCGCCCAGACAGTACGTGCTTAAAAGCCCCTGCTTTGAAATGCTACCTGCGTAGATAAATAATCCCCAGCTGAGGATTATTGTCTAAAATAACCCGATGTGCCAAACTGCTCTTGTATGTATAAAGACGGCATAAAGTTTTTTGTCCTAGACAGATAACCGGATGTCTAAGGGAGTCCTCGTGGCACACAATAAACTGGAGGCAAACCTCCAAGACCAGCGCGGGCAAGGCGGGCACGGAGCCATCCCCCTCTCCGCTGGCATGCTGCTCGTAACGCTCGGCGTCGTCTATGGCGACATCGGCACGAGCCCCATGTACACCATGAAATCAATCGTCGCCAACAACGGCGGCATCGGTACCGTCAGCGAGGACATGATCCTGGGCGCGCTTTCGCTCGTCATCTGGACCATGACGCTCGTGACCACGGTCAAGTACGTAGTAATCGCCATGAAGGCCGACAACCACAACGAAGGCGGCATCTTCGCCCTGTTCAGCCTCGTACGCAAGGTGGCACCATGGCTGATTCTGCCCGCCATGATCGGCGGTGCGGCACTGCTTGCCGACGGCATCCTCACCCCCGCCGTCACGGTCACCACAGCCATCGAGGGTCTACGCACCATCGAATGGGGCCATGCGCTGCTGGGCGACGGCCAGACCAATGTGATCATCATCACCATCATCATTATCTGCGGTCTGTTTGCCATGCAGCGCGCCGGCACCTCGTCAATCGGCAAGCTCTTCGGCCCGCTCATGACGCTGTGGTTCCTGTTCCTGGCAGGCGCCGGTCTGTTCAACATGCTCGGCAACCTGTCCATCTTGCGCGCGCTCAACCCCATCCGCGGCATTATGTTCCTGTTCTCGCCCATCAACCATTCGGGCATTATGGTGCTCGGCTTTGTCTTCCTGTCGACAACCGGTGCCGAGGCACTCTACTCGGACATGGGCCACGTGGGCAAGGCAAACATCTATGCATCCTGGCCATTTGTTAAGGCGGCCCTTATCCTCAACTATCTGGGTCAGGGAGCTTGGCTACTCGCCAATAACTCCAACCCCCAGATGCTCGCGATGGATATCGTTAACCCGTTCTATATGATGCTTCCCGAGCCCCTGCGCCCCTTTGCCATTGTGCTTTCGGCCGTGGCGGCCATCATCGCCTCGCAGGCGCTCATCACCGGCTCGTTCTCGCTGGTATCCGAGGCAACGCGCCTCAACCTTATGCCGCACCTGCGCATCCACTACCCCAGCGACACCAAGGGTCAGCTCTATATTCCGCTCGTCAACAACATCATGTGGGTCGGCTGCATCTTCATCGTGCTGCTGTTCCAGAACTCCGAGCGCATGGAAAGCGCCTATGGCCTCGCCATCACCGTGACCATGCTCATGACCACCACGCTGCTGACGAGCTATATCGCCGGCATCCTCAAGCACAAGCTGGGCGCCTGCATCTTTGCCCTGCTCTTTGGTGCCATTGAGTTGTGCTTCTTCGCTTCGTGCCTCACCATGTTCTTTGACGGCGGCTACGTCATGATCTTCCTGGCCGCACTGCTGTTCGGCCTTATGTATGTGTGGCGTCGCGGCACCGCCATCGAGCGCACGCAGACGATTCTGCTGCCCGTCTCCAAGTACATCGACCAGCTCAACCGCCTGCGCAATGACGAGACCTACCCCGTGCTCGCCGACAATCTGGTGTTCCTCACCAACAGCCCCGACCCGCTCACGCTCGACCGCGACGTGCTCTATTCCATCTTGGACAAGCATCCCAAGCGCGCCAAGGCATATTGGTTCATCAACGTACACGTTACCGACGAGCCCTATACGCACGAGTATTCCGTTGAGACCTTTGGCACAGACTTCCTGTTCCGCGTGCGCTTGGACCTGGGCTTTAAGGTCAATCAGCGCATCAACGCCTACCTGCGCCAGATCGTTGGCGACCTGATGGCCTCGGGTGAGTTGCCGCCGCAGCACCACACCTACTCCATCTACGAGACGCGCGGCAACGTGGGCGACTTCCGTTTTTGCATGCTGCGCAAGATGCTTGCCCCCGAAACGGACATCAACCGCAATGACCACCGCGTGATGGCCATCAAGTACGCCGTCCGCCGCGCTTGCGGAAGCCCGGCGCGCTGGTACGGTCTCGAGAACTCTGCCATCATCATCGAGTACGTGCCGCTGTTTGCCCGCATGCGCCCGGCCGTTAAGCTCGTGCGCACCCAGGTGCCGCTCGAGGTTCAGATTGAAGAGGCCGAGGAAATGGAAGTCGACATCTTCTCGGACGACTTGGTCAACGGCAACGAGGCCGGTAGGGACATGAACGTCGATCCCACCGAGCTGCTCGAGAGCGTCGCCGATACGCCCGAGCAACAGCAACTCGACGGACTCGAGAGCACCCAGCTCAACGACGCCAACTTCTAACACGCCACCAGCCATTGACGACAACGGCTCCGCATCTCATAAAAGGTGCGGAGCCGTTTTATGTCGCAACGGACCGGTGAGCTACGAACGACGCGGCTCGGGAAC
>DBFAZJ010000109.1:0-2434 GCA_048244295.1 Collinsella sp. | reverse complement strand
CGGTCGCGGAGATTAGTTGCTCGAATGACACCTTCGTAGCGATTGATGCGCAGACGCGGGAAGGCATTGAAAAAGCGCAGGTCACGACGACTGAGTGACACGCTCGGTACCGGACGGCTCATGCGCTTACCGGCAAGGCGACGGCTGAGCGACGGACGCGGCATGCTCGGCGCGGCATCGGCCACGCGGCGGGCAGCAAGTGCCAGGCCGCGAGCACCATCCGCGATAAACGTCGGCATCGAAGCCTTCTCGCGCAGGGCATCGAGCGCCGCGTCGCCCAGCTCGGCCAGCCACGCGTTAACGGCACGGCTACGGATGTGCGTCTGTGCCACCGAATCAATCGTAGAATCGGGAATACGTTCGAGCATTGAGTCCGAGGCATCGGCAAGCGACTCATTGATGCGGTCGGCAAGGTCGGCGCGCACACGCTCCAGCTGATCGGACAGGCGGCGCCAGCTGGCCAAAGAGCACACCGCGTCGACCATCATCGCGACCGCGACGATAAAGGCGGACAGCCGCACAATCAGCACCGGCAGATGGCCAAGCAGCCCCAGCAATGCCGGCTCCACTAAACGGCAAATGCACAACGCACCCAGGCCAAACGCGCATGCCCAGTACAGGCAGATGCGTCCGTGCAGGTTAAACGGCAGGTGCGAATAGTCCCAAAAGCGAGCGCCCGTTGTTTTTTCCAACAGCACGCCTACGCTATACTCAATCACGCTGCATACGAGTGCTGCAGCGACAAACTGGCTCGAGGCATCCGGAATCCCGCGCAACAGCAGCCAGCAGGCAATGCCGCCCGCGCCATAGATTGGGCAGCACGGCCCCAGCAAAAAGCCGCTGTTGGCAAATCGTCCGTGATTGAGCATGGCACATACTGTCGACTCCCATGCCCAACCGCAAAACCCGTAAAAGGCAAACGAGAGCACCAGTGCCGAGAGTGGGCAGGCGGCAAGCGTCGCGCCGCCAAACGCCATATCAATCGCGGTTTCCACCGTCTACCCTCTCCTCTTTTCGCTCGATGCTTTACTCACGTCATCGTCCGCCTCGTCCTTGCGCCGCAGACGACCGGCGACCGTCTCGCGCAGAGCGCACCATTTATCTGCCAGGCATACAATCCAAGCCTCACGACACGTCGGCGGCACTGGCACCAGCGGAAACATATGCCGCACGATAATATTCCGTTCGCGCGGCGTCAGCTCAAAATCTTCCTCCGCACGTGCCAGGGCAAAAAACGGGTGGCGAAAGCCATGCAGCCGATGGCTTGGGTCAGGATCGTGCCAGTCATAGAGAAAGTAATCGTGCAGCAAGGCCCCGCGCAACAACGAAGCACGGTCGACCGAAATGCCGGCACGGCCCAGGCGCTCGGCAAAGGACAGGCTCGCCCGCGCTACCGAAGTCACATGTGCATAGACCGTCACGTCGCCATGCTGGATAAACTCGTGCGTCAGGTCCAAGCGGCCCGCCTGGGCCAGCTGGCGGGCGGCATAGTCGACCTCGTGCGCGATTTTTTCGGCACGAACGGCATCGGACATGCTGCCTCCTTCCAGCGACTCACGGCGACAAGCCACGGCCTGTGCGCAATCGATAAAAACATCATGGAACACGTCAGTATGGCATCGGACAAAACGTTTTGCCCCACCAGTTGGCGAATTACCGCGCCGCCGTCACATATCAAACGCCAAAATGTGCGAGACTGTCTTGTGCAATTGTGCCGGCCAAGGGAGTGCCGGCGCACGATTCGCATGGAGTAACCCACAAAGATGCTGCTTACGCAAACGACAACGCCCGAGGACGTCAAGGCTCTTAATCGCGCCGAGCTCCCGCAGCTCTGCGGCGAGATCCGCCAGGCAATCCTCGAAAGCTCCGCCGCCGTCGGCGGGCACGTTGCCCCCAACTTGGGCGTCGTTGAGCTTACGGTTGCGCTTCATCGCGTGTTTAACTCCCCCATCGACAAGATTGTCTTTGACGTTTCGCACCAGACCTACGCCCACAAGGCGCTGACGGGGCGCGCG
The DNA here is from genome assembly GCA_048244295.1 of Collinsella sp. Lineage (GTDB taxonomy): Bacteria > Actinomycetota > Coriobacteriia > Coriobacteriales > Coriobacteriaceae > Collinsella. The sequence continues at coordinate 419 of DBFAZJ010000109.1, read as the reverse complement.
TACACTTATATCGATCCGGAGCGTTATGGTGAGGCTTCTGGCTTTGCCAATCCCGACGAGTCCGAGCACGACCTGTTCGCCATGGGCCACACCTCGACCTCGGTGAGCTTGGGCTGCGGCCTTGCCCACGCGCGCGACCTGGCGGGCGATGCGTACAACGTCATTACCGTTATTGGCGACGGCTCGCTTTCGGGCGGCCTGGCGTTTGAGGGCTTCAACAATGCCGCCGAGCTCGATAGCAATCTGATCATCATCGTCAACGATAACGACCAGTCCATTGCCGAGAACCATGGCGGCCTGTATCGCAATCTGGCCGAGCTGCGCGCCAGCAACGGCACCTGCGAGCGCAACGTGTTCCGCGCGATGGGGCTCGACTACCGCTATCTGGACGCCGGTAACGATGTGTTGGCCCTCGTCGA
>DBFAZJ010000108.1:0-6497 GCA_048244295.1 Collinsella sp. | reverse complement strand
TCTCGATTGCCAGGTGCTCGACCTGCGCGACGAGTTCTCCGATGAGTTCCTGACTAAGGCCATCGCCGCAAACTCCATGTACGAGAACAAGTACCCGCTGCTCTCCGCCCTGTCTCGCCCGCTGCTTGCCAAGAAGCTTGTCGAGGTCGCCCATGAGTTTGGCGCGACCTACGTCGCCCACGGCTGCACCGGCAAGGGTAACGACCAGGTTCGTTTTGAGGCTGCCGTCAAGGCCCTCGATCCCGAGCTTAAGGTCATCGCCCCGGTTCGCGAGTGGGATCTGAAGTGCCGTCCCGACGAGGTCGCCTATGCCCACGCCCACAACGTGCCGGTTCCCGAGGGTGCCAACGATAACCCCTATTCCATTGACGACAACCTGTGGGGTCGTGCCATTGAGTGCGGCCACCTGGAGGATCCCTGGAACGAGCCGCTCGACGACGCCTGGGTTATGACCAAGAATCCCGAGGACACGCCCGATACCCCGACTTACACCGAGATTGAGTTTGAGGCGGGCAAGCCCGTCGCCGTCGACGGCAAGAAGATGAAGCTCTCCGAGATCGTCATCGCCCTCAACAAGATTTCGGGCGACAACGGCTTTGGCCGTCTCGACCTGGTCGAGGATCGTCTGGTGGGCCTCAAGAGCCGCGAGTGCTACGAGGTTCCCGGCGCCCTGACGCTCATCACCGCCCACAAGGCACTCGAGGACATTTGCGTCGAGGGCGACCTGCTCAAGACTAAGATTAAGCTCGAGCAGGATTGGGCCACCGCCGTGTACAACGGCCAGTGGTACAGCCCGCTCAAGAACGCGCTCGACGCCTTTATGGCCGACACCCAGAAGTTCGTGACCGGCACCGTCCGCCTGAAGTTCTTCAAGGGCAACTGCCACGTCGTCGGCCGCAAGAGCCCCTTCAGCCTCTACGACTACGGTCTGGCTACCTACGACCGCGACACCACGTTTGATGAGAAGGCCAGCGCCGGCTTTATCGAGATCGATACGCTGTCGCTCAAGACGTGGGCCAAGGTCCAGGGTCCCAGCTCTGCCGCTGCCCAGGCTTAAGTCTTCCTTTCCTTGGTATCCGCGCGGCCCATCCGCGTGATACACAACGGGCGCATGGGGTCCCTACCTTTCGTTATGCTTGCTGACACTTCTTAACATCGGTGGCCCCTACGTTCCGCCCGCATATATGACGCCGCGACTGCGGCTGAGTCCGAGCCCCGCCGGGGTTGTCCGGCGGGGCTCCTTCTATCAATTTGGCGGCTCTGCGCCTATATATATGAGGAGTATCCATTATGTTCAATGCTGTCGTGCATGCTTTACTTGCCCTCGCGCCCGAGCTCGATGCTGCAAAGGTCGAGGACGTCCCTATGAGCCTGAAGGCTTGGATTGACGGTTCGCAGGGCAACATCCGGAGGGAGACGTTGGGCGCCAAGTGCATGGCGCGTCACTTCTTTGCAAATTAGCTACATGGCTCCACACACGGTGGGGTATGTGTAAAACTAGCGGTTGAAAAATCGCTTTAGCGATATGGCGCATTGCTTTGGGCGCTTGTTTTGGTATTTGGAGAAAGGAGACGGTTCCATGGCTCTTTGGGGCGGTCGTTTTGAGGCGGGCGTGGCCGAGGTCACGCAGGAGTTTGGCGCGTCGTTGCCGGTCGACAAGCATCTCTATAAGCAGGATATCGCCGGCTCTAAGGCACATGCCAAGATGCTGGCCGCCCAGGGCATCATCAGTGCCGAGGACGAGCAGGCGATCGCCGAGGGCCTGACCGGAATCGAACAGGATATCGATGCCGGCAACTTTACCTTCGATATCAACGACGAGGACATCCATATGTCCATCGAGAGCGAACTGACGCGTCGCATCGGTGAGGCCGGTAAGCGCTTGCATACCGGGCGTTCGCGCAACGACCAGGTGGCGACCGATACGCGCCTGGGCGTCAAGGCGCTTGCCAAGGAGCTCATGGAGGCCAATCTTGAGCTGCGCTATGTGCTGGTGGATGCGGCCAAGAAGTACGACAAGGTGATTCTGCCGGGCTACACGCATATGCAGCACGCTCAGCCCGTGCTGCTGTCGCATCATCTGCTGGCGTATTCCTGGATGTTCGCGCGAGACTTTACGCGCCTGAAGGCCGCCTTTGATGCCGCCGACAACTGCCCGCTGGGTGCAGCCGCGCTTGCCGGTACGAGCTATCCGCTCGATCGCCAGATGACGGCTGCTGAACTTGGCTTTGCGGGCGTGATTCCCAATTCGCTCGATGCGGTTTCCGACCGTGATTTCCTGCTCGATCTGCATTACGCCGGCTCCGTCATGGCCATGCACCTGTCGCGTCTTTCCGAGGAGATCGTGCTGTGGTCGAGCTCCGAATTTGGCTTTATCACGCTTTCCGACTCGTACTCCACCGGCTCGTCCATCATGCCGCAGAAGAAGAACCCCGACTTTGCCGAGCTTATTCGCGGCAAGAGCGGCCGTGTCTATGGCAACCTGGTGCAGCTGCTCGTAACCATGAAGGGCCTGCCGCTTGCTTATAACAAGGACTTGCAGGAGGACAAGGAGGGCGCGCTCGATACCGCTCACACGCTCCTGCAGTGCCTGTCCGTTATGGCCGGAATGATTTCGACCTGGACCGTCAACGAGGATGCCATGGCGCGCGAGTGTGGCGTGGGACACCTTGCCGCCACCGATGTTGCCGATTACCTGGCTAAGCGTGGCCTGCCGTTCCGCGAGGCACATGCCGTGGTGGGCCATCTGGTCCTGATGTGCGAGAAGCGCGGCTGCAATCTTGAGGACCTGCCGTTTGAGGTGTTCCAGGAGGCAAGCCCGCTCTTTGAGCGCGACATTACCGAGGCGCTTGACATCCCGTCGATTGTCGCTGCGCGCACGACCGAGGGAGGCACCGCTCCTGCCGCCGTTTCCGTGCAGCTGCAGCGTGCCGAGGCACAGCTCGTGGCCGACGAGGGCGTGTTTGGATCGCTGACCAAGGTCGTCGAGATGGGTCACGGGGTTAATTAGCTTATTGGATGCGTCTGTCTGGTGTGTTCATCATATCTTGCCTTTACGGGTGCCCGCTACGGTGGGCGCCCGTTTTGTTATAGAGAAGGGAGGGGCTTGTCGAGAACTTCTGTAGGACCTTTGGGCAGGTTGTGAAGGGGGTGCGTTCACGGGCGACAACCGACCGTCCGCTCGGTTCGATGCGGTTGATGGGCGGTCGGATGGTACTCTAATCGGGCTTCGAAACAGAAGTGACACATATGGAGCGTTTTAATAAATTGCAGCGTTTCAATAAACAGCTTTTTGTTTAACTGCAGCTAAAACTCTGTTACGATGCAGTCCAGGCGGGTGCCGGAATGGGACTTGGGCACGCGCGAACCTACTTGAAAGGCTACCTTATGGCTATCGAGAAGACTTTCATCATGATTAAGCCCGACGCCGTGCGCGACCGCAAGATCGGCGAGATCGTTGCTCGCATTGAGCGCAGCGGCCTTGTCATCGAGCGCATGGAGATGACCACGCTCGAGCGCGCTACCGTCGAGGAGCACTACGCCCATCTGGCCGACAAGCCCTTCTTTGGCAGTCTCTGCGACTTTATGACGAGCGGTCCGGTCGTCAAGATGGTCGTTTCCGGTCTCTCCGCTGTCTCCAAGATGCGCACCCTTATGGGCGCTACTAACCCGCTTGATGCTGCCCCCGGCACCATTCGCGGCGACTTTGCTGTCGATGTCAACGCCAACGTGATCCACGGCTCCGACTGCCTGGAGAACGCCGAGATCGAGATCAAGCGCTTTTTTGGCTAAACCAGCTTTGACTCCTTAAAGCTGTTAGCGTGTGGCTTGGGCGCTGCGGAATTCCATCCGCGGCGCCCTTTTTATTCCAAAATCTATGAAGGGGCCCGCTCGGACATGAGTTCCGAGCGGGCCCCTGCTGTTAGCTTGTGGCACTGAGTAGTTTAGGCCTCGTCGACGACCTTGAGGCCGCGCGTGTGGTCGATCTCGTTGAGGAGGTTAACGCGACGCTCGTGACGACCACCCTCAAACTCGGCGTCGAGCCACTCGTCGACAATCATCTTGGCGAGCTCGGAGCCCACGACGCGGGCGCCAAAGGCGAGCACGTTGGTGTTGTTGTGCATGCGGGAGAGCTTGGCGCTGAAGGGCTCGGAGCATACGACGGCGCGAACACCTTCGACCTTGTTGGCGGCCAGGCTGATGCCGATGCCGGTACCGCAGATCAGGATACCCAGGTCGACGTCACCGTTGGCCACGGCCTTACCCACCTTGTAGCCGGCGATGGGGTAATCGAAGCTCTCGGAGGTGTCGGTGCCAAAGTTCACGACCTCGCAGCCGCGCTCCTTCAGGTGCTCGGAGATGATGTTCTTGAGCTCGACGGCGGCGTGGTCGTTACCGATACCAATCTTCATGAGTGGTTCCTCTCTGGTCCGTGCGGCGGAATTGCTAAAGGTTTTACCGCGTTCGACTGCATGATAGCGCGACTTTTGTGTAAACGCTCGGGCGTTTTTTGGTCAAACGCTTTAGCATGCAACAAGACTAGCTTTTCATGTATTAATGCTGTCAGTTTGCGCTTGAACGCCGTCCGCCGGAACTTGGGTTGCGGTTTTTGATGCATTGTTATCAAATAAAAGAGCTAACTATTATCGAGAGCCCAGCCCTTTATACAAGTAGGAGATACCTATGCCTGCCGATTCCCTTCGTGATACCGCGTTTTGCGATGTTTTAAACCGCGAACTTGTCTGTGCGCTCGGCTGCACCGAGCCCATTGCCGTTGCCTATGCAGCGGCGCTGGCGAGCCAGACGCTCGGTTGCGAACCCGATCATATGGACGTTGCCTGCTCGGGCAACATCATCAAGAACGTTAAGAGCGTGACCGTGCCCAACTCGGGCGGCATGCACGGTATTGAAGCGGCGGCCGTGCTGGGTGCCGTGGGCGGTGACGCCAAGAGCGCGCTCGAGGTGCTCGAGAGCGTTAACGACGAAGACCGCGCTCGCGTGTCCGAGCTTCTCGCCGATGCCGGTTACTGCGATGTGTCGCTTGTCGAGGGTGTGCCCAACCTCTACATCAAGGTGACCGCAACGGCCGGGGGCCATGCCGCGGTCGTCGAGATTACCGACCACCACACCAATGTTACGTGTCATACGCTCGACGGTATTCCGGTATGCGGCAAGTCGGCGGGGGAGTGTGCCGCCTGCGCCGAGCGCGTCGTGGCCGAGCGTGCGGCAGATAACGCTGATACCCCTATGAGCATTGAGTCCATCATCGACTTTATCGAGGACGGTGACATTGAGGACGCCCGCGCTGCCGTTGAGCGTCAGATTGAGCTGAACGGTGCGATCAGTGCCGAGGGCCTGGCGCACGCATGGGGCGCCGAGGTGGGCCGTACGCTGCTGGGCGCTCGTGCCGATGACGTCGCCTGCCGTGCCCGTGCCCGTGCGGCCGCCGGGTCCGATGCCCGCATGAACGGCTGCGCGCTGCCGGTCGCCATCGTGTGCGGCTCGGGCAATCAGGGCATTACCTGTGCCTTGCCCGTTATGGAGTATGCCGAGTACCTGCGCTGCGACCATGAGCGCCTGGTTCGCGCCGTGATGCTGTCCGATCTGATCGCCGTGCATATCAAGAGCTATATTGGTGCGCTCTCGGCGTTTTGCGGTGCTATTTGCGCCGCATGCGGTGCCGGTGCCGCGATTACCTGGCTGTGTGGTGGCACGCGCGAGCAGATTGGCGCAACGGTTTCGAACACGCTCGGTAACGTGGGCGGCATCGTGTGCGATGGCGCCAAGGCAAGCTGTGCCGCCAAGATTTCCGCTGCCGTTGATGCGGCGATTCTGGGCCACGATATGGCCATGCAGGGCCGCGGCTTCCGTGCCGGTGAGGGCCTGATCCAGGATACCGTCGAGCAGACAATCGCCAGCATGGGCTATGTAGGCCGTGTGGGCATGAAGGACACCGACGTCGAGATCCTAAACATCATGATCGGCAAAACCCAAGTATGCTAGTTACGCGGTTTTACCAAACCGCGTAACCAGCCGACGCTGCAAGCCCGCCAGAGCGGCAATCTGCCTTTCAACTTCGGCGGCATGACCAGAAGGTCAATGCCGCCTTGTTTCAAGGCACCTTGCTCGCTCTGGCGGGCTTTCGCTGTCGTTGCCAAAACGTCGGCGTTATCTTCGTTTGTTGTTCTATTGGCTATGACAGTTCGTCGGCTATTTGGTGTTCGTAGAAGGCTTCGATAACGGCGTTGAAGTCGCGGGCGAAGTCTTCCATCGTTCCGCACCAGGTGGCTCGGCTGGGCTTGCCTTGGCCCACATAGGCAGTCTGAATGCCGCAGGTGGGGCTGGGGAAGTCGCGTTTGGGATCGTTGCCCACCATAAGGACCTCGTGCGGCTCGAGCCCCATCACCTGAAGCTGCTCTAGATAGTAGGTGGCATCGGGCTTGCAGCGGGTGGTGTTTCCCATGTGCGTGACGAGCTCAAAGGGGGCGTCGGCCAGG
>DBFAZJ010000107.1:0-5052 GCA_048244295.1 Collinsella sp. | reverse complement strand
GCCTTAACGGTGTCTGCAATCACGATGTGGCCGGCGTACACGCCGTCAACGAGCACATGCAGAATCGTTCCGACGACCTCGCAATCGGGCGCTTCGACTCCGGCCGCGGCGAGCATCTTTGCGTTGCCAACGACGACGTGCCTGCCGTCGATGTTCGCCGTCACGCCATGGCCCACGTCGTTGGTGGAGTCGCTTACGCGCTTGGGGTCGAGTTCGCCCCGGAAGGCGGTGCGCACCGACTGCGCGATGGGATGATTGGAGAATGACTCAGCGAGGGCTGCGACCTCAAGCAGCGATTGCTCGGTATAGCCGGCTTCGGGGTGTACTGCCACGACCGAGAACGTGCCGTTGGTGAGCGTGCCGGTCTTGTCGAAGACGACGGTGTCCACGTCGGCGAGCGTTTCGAGGTAGTTAGAACCCTTGATGAGAACACCCAGCTTGGATGCGCCGCCGATGCCGCCAAAGAAGCTGAGCGGCACGCTGATCACGAGCGCGCACGGGCAGCTGACGACCAGGAAGGTCAGGCCGCGCAGGATCCAGTCGGACCAGGCGCCGGTGATCAAGCCGCCGCCGAGCGCGAGTACCGCGGCCGCGCCGGTGACGGCGGGCGTGTAGACGCGGGCGAAGCGCGTGATGAAGTTCTCGGTGCGCGCCTTCTTTTCGCTGGCGTTTTCTACGAGTTCCAGGACGCGCGCGACGGTGGACTCGCCAAATGGCTTGGTGGTGCGCACGTGGATGAGACCCGTCATGTTGATGCAGCCGCTGATGATATCGTCTCCGGTTTTGGCCGGGCGGGGGACTGACTCGCCCGTGAGCGCGGCGGTATCGAGCTGTGTCTCGCCTTCGACGATGACGCCGTCGATAGGCACGCGCTCGCCGGGCTTGACCACGATCACGGTGCCGACGGCGATGTCATCGGGGAAGACCTGCTCGAGTGTGCCGTCGGGTTGCTCGACGTTGGCGTAGTCGGGCGCGATGTCCATCATGGCGCTGATCGACTTGCGGCTCTTGCCCACAGCGTATGCCTGGAACAGCTCGCCGACCTGGTAGAACAGCATGACGGCGGCGCCTTCGGCCATGTGCGGGTCGGTGTCGGGGAAGAGCACCATGGCAAACGCGCCGATGGTCGCGACGGCCATGAGGAAGCTCTCGTCGAACGCCTTGCCGCGGCGGATGTTGTTGTATGCCTTTTGGAGCACGTCGTAGCCGGCAATCAAAAAAGGCACGAGGAACAGTGCGAAGCTGGCGTAGATGTCGCCCGGGGTGCCGAATGCGGCAGTGAGGGTGCCGAGCTCATCGAGGGCGTACACCACGGCAAAAATGCCCAGCGCTACCAGGATGCGGTTGCGCTTATGCTCGAGTGAATCTTTTTTCTTGCGCTTCTTCTTTTTCTTCTTGGGGTCGGCGGTGGCCATGACTCGTATCCTCCCATTTGAATGAATGAACACTCGTTCATATAATTTCGCGAGCAAAGGCCGCGGCAAGCGCGGCCTTGCGGGTTGGCGTAAACCTGGGCTAGAGAATGATCTCGCAGTCCGGCTCGGCGTCGGCCGTAAACTCTACAACGCGGTCAAGGACCTCGTCGAACTCGGCGTCATCGGCCTCGAGCGTCAGCTTCTGGGTCATAAAGTTGACGGACACGGATTTGACGCCCTCGAGCTTGGCCAGCTCGTCCTGAAGCTCGCGCGCACAGTTGGCGCAGTCGATCTCGTCGAGCTTAAACTGCTTTTTCATTGTGGGTTCCTTTCCCTGTTTTTGCGGCTTGGGTGCAGGCCGCACTGGTACCGTGGTTGGTTGCTATTCGCAGATATGGCTCATGCCCTGGTTGAGCATGGTGTAGACATGGTCGTCGGCGAGCGAGTAGAGGATATTGCGCCCGTCGCGCCGGAATTTAACCAGGTGCGACTGCTTGAGTGTGCGCAGCTGGTGCGACACCGCGGACTGCGAGGTTTCGGTCGCTTCGGCGATGTCTGCCACGCAGAGCTCGCGGCCCATGAGGGCATAGAGGATCTTGATGCGCGTGGTGTCGCTGAAGACCTTGAACAGGTCGGCGAGGTCGTAGAGAAGCTCCTCGTCGGGAAGGTCCTCGGGCGAGCAGGTGGTGGGGATCGCGGGTTCGGTGGCCTCGATGTCGGGTTTCGTTTCATCAACGCGGATGCTCATTGCAATATCCTTTCATATGAACATGCGCTCATATAACTTACTTCCGAGTATATGAGTGTATGTTCATATGTCAATGACGTTCAGGTAATTCGTTGCACAAAATGATGGGGAATAGTGGACGAGATCCCGGACTGAGCGGTTTTTGATAGCCGATGCCGGGGTGGGTGCCCCTGAGCCGTGCAAAAATTGGAGTATTCTGCAACGATAGGGGGTCCGTTAATTTATTGCAGGCCATATAATGCAGTTCAAGAGTTATCTTAGGGTGTAAATCCGATGAGTTCTTCCTCAAATGTTGCCTAACGCTCTCACGCAAGAGTGATTTCGCTTCACATTTGGATCCACTCGAGGGTGATAGACACCCGGCTCTGCTGAATACTCGCAATTTTGCACGTCGCTAAGGTGCCCACCTTGTTAGCCGGTCTAGCTTCCGGCCCCGAAGATCCTGCCCTCGGGCGCGAGGCTGCTTGTTTGGGCAAATGATGGGCTGTCGGATTCGACTGTCTGCATGTCATCGATTGCCGGAACTTCATTAATTGTCGGGTCATCCAGCGTGATGCCTTCGAGTGTTGCTTTTTCGAGGTCGATTCGTTGACGATCTTCGGAATCCTGGCGAAGCTGCTTCTGAATTCGCTTTTTCTCTTCTATAAATCTTCTGAGTACAAACTGTCTCAGGTCTTCTTGCATGATTTGAAAGTCTTTTGGCAGACGCGAGGGGCGTATGCCCTCTTTTCGTTGGATCGCCTCCATGACCCTAACGAAAGCGCTGGCATGCATAAAGGAATAACGACTGACGGTGATGATTCCGTATCCCATGGACGCAAGCGCATTCTTGCGTTCCTCATCGATGGCGCGGTCTTCTTCCGCGTCATGATAAAAACCGTTGTATTCAATGTCTGTGCAAGATTTCTTTAGATACGCATCCATAAAAAACTTTTTGCGTCTCGTGAGATTCTTCGCGGCAGCGGTGACCTGCACCTCGTAATCGGTCTCAATTCCCTTAATACCAATTCCTCCTTCACTTTTGGGCAGCGTTAGCATCATGACAAAGGCCGTTTCCATAGGAGACCGGCATCCGTCGCGTACACATTGGATCGCCTTTCGGGCAAGGGCCAAACCGTCGCATCTGGTAATGGAATTAAAGAACTGTTTTAACCTCTCGGTCGAGGTGAGCGCGAAACGCTCGGTATAGGAGGTGGAAGAGTCGGTTCCAAGGGAATAAGCGCCGCACAGTTCAAAGTAGTACTCCACTAGTTCGCGAAAAGAAAGATAGGTGGCGGCCTGAAGTGCGCAAAGCTCAACGCCAACAATGAAGATGCCATCTTTGAGCTCTATAAAGCGTGAGTTCGAGAATCGTTTTGAAGAAACGTGGCATTGACAGTTCACTGCATAGCGCGCATTCCTGCGATGAAACACCATCACCTCGAGGGAATCATTTGCGTCGAGGGAAACATCATGTTTGGTGAGCCATTCTGCGGCTGCGTCAAGGAGCGTTCCGGTGGGACATGATCCGTAAATCGCGGCAGGGTTACAGGACTCGATGCCTTTCGCAGACACCGAATGCGCGGCCTGGTAGACCGCTTTTGCAGTGGTATGTGACAATACGATACTCATGGTATATATCGTGTCAGCTAATGCCGTGTTGATGGCGCTGAGTGAAAAAGTCGTTTTAGAGGTCTAACCAAATGCTGTCCAAAAACTTGACGCAATTATGAGTTGGTATGCCCTAGATAAAAGTTTTCGCAGCTTAGCTATAGCATATAACTACTCAACTGCCGCACATTTGATAGTGATGCATCACCATCCGATAACGAATTACGTGTCGGGAATTGGCCGAAATCGTTCAAAATGAGGGTTCAGAATTTGTGATGGCAGATTTATTTGTGGAACGTAGGGCGGCCTCGCTGCGGGGGGGGTTCCCGCTGCGAGGCCGCCCGTGATCTACGCCGGGGTTTGTCGCAGGCGTTTCTACTTGGCGAATAGGTTCTTGAGGTTGAACTCGGCTTGGACGGTGCGGAGCATGAGGTCGGTGTCGTCCAGGCCCAGATGCTGCTCGTTGGCGTCGGCGGCGAGGGTTCCACGGCGGCGCGCCCAGTTCTCGAGCGCGGCGGGGGCGGATTCGCGGGGGAGCGAGCGGACGTCGGCATCCAGGCTGCGGCAGATCTGGCGCGAGTCGATGACGATGATCTTGCCGGCGCGGCGTGCCTCGGCGTAACCGTCCAGATGAATTTTGAACCAGCTGTCCTCGAACGCGGCGTTATGCGCCATGTACGGGTACTTCTTCATAAGCTTGAGCAGCTGCTTCTGCAGTTCCTTGTTCTCGCGGAAGGGCGTTTTGCCGTCGATGTCGTCCCAGGTGATGTGGTGGATATTCGACAGCGGCACGTCCTCGCCGCGATAGATGTCGGGCAGGCCGCAGTAGTGTGCCTCGGCGTCATGCGGCACGGCGTCGCTGGTGAGCTCCATGATTTCCCAGCCCACGTTGATGATGTAGCCGCGCTCGGGCGCGCGACCGGTGGTCTCGATGTCGATGCCCAGCACCGTGCCTTGGATGGGCTTGCGAGCGTAGGCGACGCCGAGCGCGTCGCGGTCGCCGCGGATCTCGCGCATGACGGACGCGGCAGTGCGCTTTTGCATCTTGCCGATGGCGGCGCAGGTGTCGGCGTCGGACAGGCCGCGCGAAAGCGTCGCGGGCGTCACGTTGCGCAGGCGCGCCTCGCCAATCTGGTCGCACAGGTCGCGGTTGCGATCGGCAAGGTCGCGCACGGTGGCAAAGTCGAAGCCGGGGTCGCCCTCGGCGGTAAAGTACTCGGTCTCGAGCACCTTGAGGGCCTCTTCGCCTTTCTGACGTTCGGATTCCATGGCGCCGTGATCGCCATAGATAAACATGGG
>DBFAZJ010000106.1:0-9620 GCA_048244295.1 Collinsella sp. | reverse complement strand
TCCGAACCCGGAAGCTAAGCCCCATCGCGCCGAGAGTACTGCGGGGTCAGCCCGTGGGAGGCCAGGGCGCCGCTGACCGGTGGACGGCACCGAGCCGTCATCGAACTGAGAAGGGGGAGGCCTCGCGGCCTCCCCCTTTTTTGCGTTTAAGGGCTTTTGTCTCACATAGTAGCTGTGTTTTATAACCCTCGTTTGTCGCATCTTCTGTGAACGGGCTACAATAACTTAGTCTGTGCGATATGGAGGTGAACATGGCTGAAGCTGGTATCGGCGTTGATATCGTCGAGATTTCCCGTATGAAATCAATTCTTGAAAAGACGCCGTCGTTTGCTCGGCGTGTGTTTACCGAAGAAGAGCGTGCGTATTGTGATGCATCATCGCGTCCCGCTGCTCACTATGCCAGCCGCTTTGCTTCGCGCGAGGCGGTACTTAAAGCTCTCGGCACGGGTTTTAGTCAAGGCGTTGGTCGCAAGGATGTTTCGGTTACGCGTGATAAACTCGGCAAACCGAAGGCGCTGCTTTCGGGCCGTGCACTCGAGATCGCTCAAGAGCTGGGTGTTGTTGAGGTCGCTCTTTCCATTACGCTTACAGGAGACTTAGCCGTTGCGAATGCCATCGCGATTACCGAAGATGCTCGACCTAAGCCTAAGGAAGAAAAGGTGAGCACCAAGGAACGCGTTGCGCAGACATTTAAAGAGGCTCGCTCTGTTTTAGATGAGCTTGAGCAGCTGCAGAATTCAGCATTGACGGAGCATCTGGGCGATGCTTCGCAAGATACGCTAGGAGCATAGATGAAACCGGTTTTGAGTACCGAAGAAGTCGTTCGTCTCGAGGATATCATCGAACGCGAAGGGACTTCGAAGGCCGAGCTTATGGAGCTAGCGGGTGAGTTTGCCGCCAACGAGGTTTTGAAGCTCAATCCCGATCGGGTTCTCGTTCTGGTCGGTTTTGGTAATAATGGCGGCGACGGTTGGGTTGCCGCCGATATTCTGAGCCATAAGGGTGTGGACGTCGATATCGTTTCTCCGGTTGAGCCGGATGAGATTCCTGCTGCTCTGGCACGTCATGTTGCTCGTCGTACTGCCGGCCGCGATGTGCACGTTTGCGTCGGCCCCTCGCGTGACGAACTCGAGGTTTTGATCGATAAGGCCGATGTTGTTGTCGATGCCATTTTTGGTACCGGGTTCCACGGGAATTTGCGTGCGCCGTTCTCCATCTGGATTCCTACGGTCAATGAATGCGCCGATTGTGTCGTATCCATTGATGTCCCCTCGGGCCTGAATGCCGAGACGGGCGTTGTTGATGACGACTGCATTCGTGCCGAGCATACGGTGACGATGATTGCGCCCAAGATTGGTCTGTATAGCGCTGATGGCCCTGAGTATGCTGGCGATTTGATCTGCGGCAATCTTTACGACCGTCTTGACGAGGTCATCGATGATGTCGACCACGCCGCCGAGATTGTCGAGCCCGGTGACTTAGTTGATTACTTTGCTCCACTACCTACGAATATCGATAAGTATTCCCGTGGCTCTGTGCTTATTGTCGCCGGATCTGCGCAATATCCTGGTGCTGCCATTATGGCGGCCAAGTCTGCAGCTCGCGCGGGTGCTGGTTACGTGGCAGTCGCGGCTCCTGACGCCTGCGCCAATCTTATTCGCATGGCACTTCCTTCGATTCCCGTCTTTGCTATTCCGTCTGATTCCCGCGGCTCCTTTGGCGCCGCTGCGCGCATGACTGTGTGCGAGATTGCAAAGAAGTACAGCTGTGTACTGTGCGGTCCCGGTATGACGACATCTGCCGGCGCTATGCAGGTGGTTTCGGGCTTGCTCGAGCTTGATGTACCGCTTATTTTGGACGCCGATGCACTCAACTGCCTTGCTAAGATTGCCATTGACGGTATTGATAGTAATCCCGAGATGTATCGTCGCGAGCAGCCGTTGGTTATGACGCCGCACTATCGTGAGCTTTCGCGTCTGGTTGCCGGTGACGAGGTGAACGACCTTGGTACCGCGATTGCAGCCGCGCAGAAGGTTGTCTGGGCTGCAGGCTCTGACAATCTGGTGGTCATTGCCAAGGGGCCGACGACGGCTATCTGTGGCGTTGAGCGCGTGCTGCTGCCGCTCTCGGGTCCGGCTTCTCTGGCAACTGCCGGTTCGGGTGATGTTCTCGCGGGTATTTTGGCCGGCACGCTTGCCACCATGCGCGACGAGATGGATCGTTGGGAGTTGCTGTATTCGTACGCCGTCGCACTTCACAGCTACGCCGGTTTTGCCGCGGCGACGGAGTATGGTGAGAAGAGCGTTATCGCTACCGATCTTATCGACTTGATCGGTCCTGCCATGGAACTGGCGGCAAAGGATGCGCTCGAAGATCTGGGAATCATGGACGAAGGGTCGGATGACTAATCATGAATAAAGCCGATTTGACGCGCTGGTCCTGGGTCGAGATCGACCGCGGGGCGCTCCGTCGCAACACGAGGGCCTATAAGAACTTGCTGAATCCACGTCAGCGCCTGTGCTGCGTGGTCAAGGCCGATGCTTATGGTCATGGAGCTGTTGAGTGCGCCAAGATCATGTATTCGGCCGGTGCCGACATGTTTGCCGTGGCGACGGTTAACGAGGGCGTTGAGCTCCGACAGGGCGGGATTACGAAACCCATCCTCATCCTAAGCGAGCCGCCTATCGAGGCCATTCCGACGTTGCTCGAGTTTGATATCATGCCCTCGGTCTATACGTCTGACTTTGCTCTTGCGTATGGCGAATGTGCCGTCGCGGCGGGCAAAGTGGGCAAGTATCATCTCGCCATCGAGACGGGCATGAATCGTATCGGCGTTCACTACACGCAGGTGCTCGACTTTGTCCGCGGTATAAATTTCCATCGTGGTATTCAGTGCGACGGCGTATTTACGCACTTCGCCACGGCCGATGAACCTTCGGGCTGGGACTACAAGCTGCAGTGTCAGCGCTTTACCGAGGCCGTTCAGGCCATTAAGGATGCGGGTTTTGAGTGCGGTATCGTGCACTGCGCCAATACGCCGTCCTCGATGCTCGACCCCTCGATGCATTTTGATATGATCCGCGCCGGCGTTGGCTTGTATGGCATGCAGCCGTGCGAGCTGAGTGGCCGCGTGATGCAGCTTGACCCCGTTATGAGCGTCCATGCGCGCGTGACGCGCGTGGCACACCCTGCGATGGGTGAGGGCGTGGGCTACGGTTTTACCTACCGCGTACCGCGTACGCGCGTTCAGATCTGCACGCTGCCGATCGGTTATGCCGACGGCCTATCGCGTACGCTTTCCAATCGTATGGATGTGCTGTATCGCGGCGAGCGCGTGCATCAGGTTGGCAATATCTGCATGGACCAGTTTATGGTCGCCATTCAGTCCAACCCGGCACACGAGATTCCCGAGGCCGAGTATGGTGACGAGATGATTATTGTCGGCCGCGATGGCGATGCCGAGATTACCATGGACGAGATGGCCCGACTGCGCGGAACGATTAACTACGAGGTCGCCTGCGGCTTTGGCATGCGTCTCGACAAGATCTACGTGTAGGAGCCACTATGGGCGTCATGCACATCCCCGGCCATACCCATCAGGCACCACGTGAGGTCGCACTCGAGGAAATTGAGGCCGTTCTGGGCGATTGTCACCTCTGCCAGCTCTACCAGTCGCGTCACAATATCGTGTTTGGCGTGGGAAACCCCCGCGCTCGCGTGATGTTTATTGGTGAGGCGCCGGGCCGCAATGAGGATTTGCAGGGCGAGCCCTTTGTGGGGGCGGCAGGCGAGGACCTCAACGGCATTTTGTCGCTGGCGGGGCTCAAACGCGAAGACGTCTACATTGCCAACGTGCTTAAGTGCCGCCCGCCGGGAAACCGCAATCCGCGTCCCGAGGAAGTGCTGGCTTGCTCGCCGTTTTTGCGTGAGCAGATTCGAAGCATCTGGCCTGATATTATCGTGACGCTCGGCAACCCCGCGACGCACTTTGTGCTTAAGACCGAGATTGGCATTACTAAGCTGCGCGGCAGGTTCCACCAGATGGGGCATTTTGTAGTAATGCCCACTTTTCATCCGGCAGCAGCACTGCGCAATCCGGCGTGGCAGGAGCTGCTGGAGGAAGACTTTAAGATGCTGGGCGATTATCTGGAGCGACATCCCGCACCAGAGGACGCCTCGGAATAATAAGGAGCATATATGTCCCTGGAGCGCCTGGGGGTAGGTACTTACAAAACGACTTGCGCTGCCGATACGGAGTACTTTGGCGAGCTAATTGCACCGTGTCTTGAGGACGGCGATGTGCTCATCCTGACCGGTGGCCTGGGAGTGGGCAAAACTCACTTTACCAAGGGCGTCTCGCGCGGGCTGGGCGATGGGCATATGGTTACGAGTCCTACGTTTGCGCTCATGGCCGTTCACGATCAAGGTCGTATTCCGCTGTTTCACTTTGATCTATACCGCCTGGAGCATGCCTACGAGCTCGAGGATACGGGCATTTTCGATGTGCTGGGCTATGAGGGTGCTTGCCTGCTGGAATGGGGCGAACAATTCCAGGACGAGCTGACGGATGAGTATCTTTCGGTGACGCTCAAGCGTGATGAGGGCGACAGCGATGTGCGAACGATAACGCTTGAGGCGCACGGTGACCGCGCAATGGAGCTTTCCCATTTGATTGATAAGGCTGTACAAGATGAGCTTGCATAACGACAACGCGCTGGTGGTGGCGCTCGATACCTCGACCGACATGCTTGCCTGCGCGGCAAGTTGGATTGATAGACAGACGGGCGAGACGAAGCTCGTGAGTGGCGACCACATGTGTCGCCGTCACGCCAACGTTGAGCTCGTGAATACCGTTGATGGCGTGCTGGCTCAAGCCGGTCTGGATCGCAGCGATGTTGGTTGCTATGTGGTCGGCCGCGGCCCGGGGTCCTTTACGGGTGTGCGCATCGGCATCTCCACTGCCAAGGGCCTCGCGCGTGGTGCCAATGTTCCGCTGCTGGGCGTGTCGACGCTCGACGCTTGCGCTTGGACGGCGTGGAAGGCTGGCGTGCGCGGCAAGCTTGGTATCTTGGCCGATGCTATGCGCGGTGAGGTATATCCGGCGCTGTATATGCTGGTCGATGAGGGCCCCGAGCGTCAATTTGAGCGCGAACACGTGGTCAAGGCCGCCGTGGCGCTCGATGAGTGGCGCCGAGCAGCGGACTGGGACCAGATTCAGCTGACCGGTGACGGTCTCGTGCGCTATGGCAAGCTGCTGGGTGAGGACGAGACCGCCCGCTGCGTGGAGTGCGACCTGTGGTGGCCTTCGGGCGAGGGCTTGCTGCTCGCGCACGCTGCGGGTGACGGCGATCCGGCCCGCGTCCTGCCGATTTACACGCGCCTTTCGGATGCCGAGGAAAACGAGCGCAAGCGTCTTGGTCTTGCCGAGAGTGCGCAGAGCGAAATTACGGGCGTTGCCGATGAGCTCGCCGGTCGTCATCTGCAGTTCCGTCCCATGGGCGCGGCGGATGCCGAGGGCGCGAGCGCGTTAGAGGCTGCCTGCTTTGAAGGTGCCGGACACAAGGCGTGGACGCCGGGCATGTTCCTGTCCGAACTGGGCGAGGACGTCGCTGCGCCGCGTAGTTGGTGGGTAGCACACGACGACGGCAAGCTGCTGGGCCTTGCCGGCGGTATGGTCGTGGACGGTGATGTGCAGATTCTGGATGTCGCCGTCGACCCGGCACATCGCCGTGAGGGCATTGCCCGCAAGCTGCTGTCGCACGTGAGCTATGATGCCCAGATGCTCGGCTGCACCACGGCTTCGCTCGAGGTTGAGGACGGCAATGAGGGCGCGATTGCGCTCTATAACGCTCTGGGCTTTACCGAGGCTGGCCGTCGCCGCGGCTACTATGGTGCCGGCAAGGATGCCATCGTCATGACGGCCCCGCTGCCCCTGGTACTTCCGGTCGACAATGCTTCGCCCGAGCCGACGGCGGCAGAGCAGCGCGTATGGCCGCTGCCTGCGCCTGGGCGCTCCGAGGGGGAGCGTGCCGAAATTGAGCGCCGCCGCCTAGTGCTCGCTATCGAGAGTTCCTGCGACGAGACGGCCGTGGCGATTATCGATGCGGATGGCAATATGCTGGCCAACCAGGTGTCGACACAGATTGATTTTCATGCCCGCTTTGGCGGCGTGGTGCCCGAGATCGCCTCGCGCAAACACGTTGAGGTGATTGTGAGTGTCGTGGATGCGGCGCTCGAGGATGCCGCAGCATCGCTTGGCCTTGAGGGTGGAGCCATTGCTCCCAGCGAGCTTGCCGCCGTGGGCGTGACACAGGGTCCGGGCCTGGTGGGCGCCCTCGTGGTGGGCGTTGCCTTTGCCAAAGGCTTTGCCTACGCTGCCGGTAAGCCGCTCGTATGCGTCAACCATCTGGAGGGGCACCTGTTTGCCAACTTGCTGGCGCAGCCCGACCTCAAGCCGCCGTTCATTTTCACGCTTGTCTCGGGCGGGCACACCATGCTCGTGTACGTGAAGGCATGGGGCGACTACGAGGTGCTTGGTGAGACACTCGACGATGCTGTGGGCGAGGCCTTCGACAAGGTAGCCAAGGCGTTGGGTCTGGGCTATCCCGGTGGCCCCATCATTTCCAAGCTGGCCGAGACGGGCAACCCCAAGGCGATCGATTTCCCCCGTGCGCTTAACAGCAGAGGAGACTATCGCTTCTCGCTTTCGGGCCTTAAAACCGCTGTGACGCTCTACATTGAACAGGAGACCAAAGCCGGCCGAACGATTCACCTGCCCGACCTGGCGGCTTCGTTTGAGGCCGCGGTCTTTGACGTTCAGTACAAGAAGGCCAAGAACGCGCTGCATGCCACCGGATGCAAGGAATACTGCATCGGTGGCGGCGTCTCGGCCAACCCGCATCTGCGCGAGATGATGATCAAGAAGCTTGGACGTCAGGGGATTCGCGTAACGGTGCCGCCCTTGTCTGCCTGTACCGATAACGCAGCCATGATCGCGGAGGTCGCCCGCCGTAAATTCGACCGAGGTGAAATCTCGCCGTTCGACGTCGACGCCGATCCAAATATGACGCTGTAGCTGGTATGGCGCGGTCCCCGGACGGAGGGGCCGGATATAAGGTTTCCTGCTCTACAGTCCTGCGCAAGACGAAGGCCACATTAAGTGGCCTTCTTTGCGTGCGGAACTCGCGATAAACCTTATATCCGGCCCCTGCGTCCGGCTCCCGCGGCTCTCAGGGGCAACTTTCATGCAAAAACTTTTGTCGGGTAAAGTCCGAGGTCAGTGGCGTTTTATACCGAGAAATTCAAAAAAAGTTGAAAATTCATTACATATTTGCGTTGACTTTAGGTAACTAAAGTTTCATACTCCTTTTCAACCACTGGGGGATGTGAACACGCACGGATCGTTCACATCATGATTGAAGAGGATTTCTTAGACATGTTCACGCATCAGCTAAACATTATCAGCGTAGTAATTATCTGATGCGGGTTAGCACATACAGCTAGCCCGTACGATAACGGGCGGCTGATGAAGATGAGGGCCGTCGAGCGCAACCGACGGCCCTCATTTTTTATGTCTGAGTAGTTCTTTTTAGAGGAGGAAATGTAATGAACGGAGTTTTGCTCATGGTTGTGGCTGCGGCGGTGCTCGCCTGCGGCTATCTGGGCTACGGTCGCTGGTTGGCCAACAAGTGGGGCGTTGACAAAGAGGCCCTCACGCCGGCCAAGCGCATGAAGGACGGCAAGAGCTTCTCTCCCGTCTCCGCCTTCACCGCTTTCTCGCACCAGTTCAGCTCGATCTGCGGTGCCGGCCCTGTTACGGGTACGATCGTCGCCATGGCCTTTGGCTGGCTGCCCGTCGTGCTCTGGGTCCTCGTCGGCGGCATCTTCTTTGGCGCCGTCCACGACTTCGGCGCCCTGTACGCTTCGATGAAGAACAACGGCAAGTCGCTCGCTCAGCTCATCGAGAAGTACATCGGCAAGACCGGCCGTCGCCTGTTCCTGCTGTTCTGCTGGCTGTTCTGCATCATCGTCATCGCCGCTTTCACCGACATGGTCTGCAAGACGTTCATGTTCACCCCGGCCGTTGACGCTTCTGGTGCTGCTACCGGTGCCATCGACTTCACCAAGTCCTATGCCGCCGGCTGCGCTGGTACCATCTCCATCCTGTTCACCTTCGTTGCTATCGCTTTTGGTTGGGCCCAGAAGAAGTTCAACCTCACCGGCGCTGCCGAGTTCGTCACCGGCGTGGTCCTCATGGTTCTCATGTTCGCCGTCGGTATGCAGTTCCCGGTCTACCTGGACAAGTTCCAGTGGTTCGCCGTTGTCATGGTCTACCTGGTCTTCGCTGGCGCTATGCCCATCCAGATGCTCAAGACCCCGCGTGACTACCTCACTTCCATCATGATGATCGTCATGATCGTCTGCGCTGTCCTCGGCATCGTTGTCCTGGGTGTTCACGGCCAGGCTACGATGACCGCTCCGGTCTTCACCGGCTTCTCCGGTGCCTCCGGTATGATGTTCCCGGTCCTGTTTGTCTCCGTTGCTTGCGGCGCTCTCTCCGGTTTCCACAGCCTCGTTTCTTCCGGCACCTCTTCTAAGCAGGTCGAGAAGGAGCAGGACGCCGTCAAGGTTGGTTACGGCGCCATGGTCGTCGAGTCCTTCGTCGGCATCCTCGCCATCATCGTCGCCGGCATCATGTTCTCCGACATGAACACTGCCGGTACCGGCGCCCTCAACGCCGGCGTCGCTTCCACGCCGTTCCAGATCTTTGCCGCTGGCATCTCCCGCGGTATGCAGGCCTTCGGTGTTGACGGCACGCTTGCTACCGTCTTCATGACCATGAACGTTTCTGCTCTGGCCCTGACCTCGCTCGACGCCGTCGCCCGCATCGCCCGCACCTCGTTCTCTGAGTTCTTTGCCCAGACCAACGACGCACTGGCCATCGAGTCCAAGGCCGGCTACATGAAGGTTCTCGGCAACCCCTGGTTCGCCACGGTCGTCACCCTGCTTCCCGGTCTCGCTCTCGCCTTTGGCGGCTATGCCAACATCTGGCCGCTCTTTGGTGCTTCCAACCAGCTGCTCGGCGGTATGACCATGATCACCCTCGCCGTGTTCTGCAAGTGCACCGGCCGCAAGGGTTGGATGCTCTACGTGCCCGTTGTCTTCCTGCTCTGCTGCACCTTCACTTCGCTGGTCCAGAGCGCCATGGGCTGCATGACCGCCGTCCAGGCCTACGGCTTCTTCGGCACCATCCCGGCTACCGCCACCACGGCTGCTGTTTCCGTCGCCGCCACCAAGGGCCTACAGCTCGTCTTTGCCGTCCTGCTGATGGTCCTGGGCCTCATCGTTGCCGTCAACTGCCTCAAGGAGTTCTTCGGCAAGGAGGCCGGTTCCATGCCCGACGAGGAGCCCGAGTGGTCCGAGATGGGCAAGGCCGAGTATGGTCGCGCCGCTGCTGCTGAGGCTCCTGCCGATGCTGAGGCCGCCAAGGCTTAGCCGATCGGACGGATTGAATCCTCCATCTCTATGACTCGGAAAGACCGGGTCCGCAGAACGCGGGCCCGGTCTTTTTTCATGCGAGAACGGGTGATGCAAGGGCGTCCTCGCAGATGTTTTGCGTG
>DBFAZJ010000105.1:0-3754 GCA_048244295.1 Collinsella sp. | reverse complement strand
CTCGAGAGCACCCAGCTCAACGACGCCAACTTCTAACACGCCACCAGCCATTGACGACAACGGCTCCGCATCTCATAAAAGGTGCGGAGCCGTTTTATGTCGCAACGGACCGGTGAGCTACGAACGACGCGGCTCGGGAACCACGAGCCTATCGGGGCTCGCGCCCTCGGCATCCATCAGGCTCACGTAGCGAATCGACGGATCCCCATACATCGCGTAGTAATAATTGCCCGTGCGCGCGCTAAAGCATCCGGTGTAGATAGTCTTCTCGAACTTGCCATCGCCCATCCTGGACGCTCCCTCGATCATCACCACGCCCTCGAGCGAGCGGAACATGCGAACGACGTTTTCGGTCTCGCTCTCCTTTTGCGGGTAATTGGCATTGAGGTACGCCGCCTTTACAAAACGGCTCGGCGAATAGCAATCGCCCGGAATGCCGCGCATGCCGGCACCGGCTCCATAGGGCTTAAGCTCGGCGCCACGCCATGTCGCTGTCTGCGGAAAATCGCTTGTGGCGGTGATATAGGTGCGCAGGTTTTCCATGTGCCACGGGAAGGTCGGCTGGTTGGCAAGGGTGTCGACCGGATCGTCGTATACATGCAGGCCGTCAGCCATCATCTCAACCACGATGCTGCGCTGGCTGTCGCCGATAATCCAATGGAGCAGCGACACGCCCAGCCCCTCTCCGGCAGATTTGGCGACAATCACCGTGTCGCGCAGCGCGGCCTCGACCTCATCAACCGTCGAGAACGTCGCTGCCACCCACAGGGGGAACTCATAGGCCGCGATATTGGTCTTGCCGTCGACAGGGTCCTCGGCATACTCGGCATAACCCGGGAAATTGAGACCCGCCACGGCGAGGCCCGCATCGTTGCCGCAATCGAAGAACATAGGGTAGTTCTTGTAATCGATGCACATACCGATCACCGCGTGCGCCGCTGTCGCGTCGTCGATAAACGAATACGGAATGTGAAACCCGCGCGGCATCACGCGAACCTGTTGGCCGTAGTCAAAGCTCCAGTCGAGATTGCGGCCCAGATACATGTGGCCAGAATTATCGGCAAATCGAATACTCGTACACATAGCGCCTCCTAGCTTTACGTTCTTGCTAATTTCATTGTCTCCAAACAAAAAGGCGCTAAACACAAAAGCCCGGACATGACAACAATGTCATGCCCGGGCTATTCAAGCAGGATAAACTCAACCAAGTTAACCCCGCAGGTCGTCTAAGGGGTCAAAGTGCCGCAGATTGCCACGAAAGAGGAGCGAAGCGTGCTTAAGGTACGCGAGCGACGATTGAGCGGCAAGGTGCGGTGCTTTGGTCCCCTTAGACCAACTTTCCAAGACAGTGATCGATCATATGCTGGATCATCTGCGCCTCAAAGCCCGCGTAGTCGCGGTGGCACTCCTTCATCTTGCCGTCGACAATCTGATCAAAGGCAACCTTGCACTTGATATAGCGCGTGGACTTGGTGACCCCCTCGTGCGTCAGGCAGCTCTCCTCCATCTTGCTGGCGCCCAGGCCAAACACCAGACGGGGGTTGTAGAGCACGTGGGGCTCGCCGGCATCGTCCAGGTAGACGCAAACCTTCTTGGTAACGCCAATCTGGTTAGCGGCAAGGCAGCCGGCATCGTCGAGCGACTTGATGGTATCGATCAGATCCTGAGCAACCGACTCGTCCTCGACGGTCGCAACCTCGCAACGCTGGGACAGGATAGCCTCGTCGTGGCAAAGCTCTTTAATCATACGTTCCTCCATAGGGGTCGTTGTAACCGCTTAAGTATACGGTACCCACACATTTTCATGCGAAAAATACCGTCCGTCTGCTACAAAGCGCCGAACATCAACATGCGAGGAACAACAGCGTCGTAAAGGGGCTATAGTGGGAGCGTTCGTGTCAATCGGCCTAAACTCGGGGCCGAACAAGGAAAGGGTATGCATGGACGAACTTTTTCACGTCAGTGAGCGCAAGTCCACAATCGGGACCGAACTTCGCGCTGGACTGACAACATTCCTGGCGATGGCCTACATCATCGCCGTCAACCCCGCGGTGCTCTCGGGCGCTGGCATCGATGCGGGAGCGCTCGCCTGCGCCACCTGCCTGGGCGCCGGCATCATGACCATCTGCATGGGCATCTTCGCCAACCGCCCGCTCGCCTGCGCGTCGGGCTTAGGCGTCAACGCGATGATCGCTGGAATCACCACCACCGTCTGCGGCGGTGACTGGCACGTGGCCATGAGCGTCATCTTCCTTGAGGGCGTCGTCATCTTGCTGCTCGTGCTTTGTGGCCTGCGCGAGGCCATCATGGACGCCATCCCGGTTGTCCTGCGTCACGCCATCTCGGTGGGTCTGGGCCTGTTCATCGCCATGATTGGCCTGTGCGATGCCGGCATTATCACCGCTGGCGCCGGTACACTCGTCGGTCTGGGCGACATCACCTCCCCCACCTTCATCGTCGGCATCATCTCCATCCTGGTGACGGTCGCCCTCGCCTGCCGCAACGTCCCCGGCTCGCTGCTCATCGGCATCGTCGTCGCCGTCATCGCCGGTATCCCCCTAGGTGTGACCCAGGCTCCGACCGGCATCATCGCCCCGCTCGACTTCTCGAGCATCGGTGGCCCTATCGCCGACGCCGGCGGCGTGCCCGCCATCGTCAAGGTCCTTACCGACCCCGCGCTCCTCGTCATCTCGTTCTCGCTGCTCATGAGTGACTTCTTCGACACCATGGGCACCGCGATGGCCGTGGCCAAGCAGGGCGAGTTCCTCACCGACGACGGCAACGTCGAGAATATCAAGGAGATCCTGATCGTCGACTCCGCCGCCGCTGCTGTGGGCGGTTTCATGGGTGTCTCCTCCATCACCACCTTCGTCGAGTCCACTTCCGGCGCCGCCGACGGTGGCCGCACGGGCCTCACCTCCGTCACCACCGGCGTGCTGTTCATTCTCGCCGCGTTCTTCTCCCCCATCGTCACCATCGTTTCCAGCGCCGCCACCTGCGGTGCTCTGGTCTACGTCGGCTACCTCATGATGAGCGAGGCCTCCGAGATCGACTGGTCCGACGTGTCGCAGGGTTTCCCGGCGTTCATGATTGTCGCCGGCGTGCCCTTCACCTACTCCATCTCTGCCGGCATTGGCCTAGGCTTTATCGCCTACGTGATCGTCGCGCTCTTTAAGGGCGAGGCCTCCAAGATCAAGCCGCTCATGTGGATCGCAGCTCTCGCCTTCCTCGTCTACTTCTTCGTAGCGTAACGGCATAGTCTGCTAAAACAGAACACCAAAGCGCGGAGTCGCATCGAGCGGCTCCGCGCTTTTCTTTTAAAGCCAGGCAACGCACAGACGCGCGATGTTTTGCTTCCCAAGTTTTGGACATTTTGCCCTCCAAACGGCACTACCGCCGGCTACATCCTGCAGATATGCTGGGCTTAATCGCATAGGCCCTATGAGGATGGGAGTAACCATGGCCGCCTTGTTCACGACCCCCAAGCGCAATGACAAAACCTCTGGAGCCCATTTAATATGAGAAAGCCATTGTCAATAGGCGTGTTTGTTCGAGCCCGGTTTTAAACCGGGCTTTTTCGTTTCCCGTCGGGAGGGCCCGCGCACGCTGCACTTTTAGTCGACGCTTGCCTGGCAAGCTAATATCCGCGGGCTCTTGCGGGCGCGCTGCCGGCGGTCAGCCCGGTATGTCCGCGCACCCCACCGCATTTCGATTCTCCGTCCGGCGCGCTCGTCCGAAACCAGTCTTGTTCACG
>DBFAZJ010000104.1:0-1609 GCA_048244295.1 Collinsella sp. | reverse complement strand
CAACCCGCTTTCGGTCGAAGAGTTCGTTAAGCGCTCGAGTGTCATTTGCTATACGCCCGAAGGCCTGCTCTCCGATGCTCCCGCTACGCAGCGCCTGGCCGAGGCCGAGGGCCTGTGGGCGCACGCGCTTTCCGCCGCTCTGCGTCGCCGTGTGCTGGAGCAGGGCGAGGATGCCGTGAGTGCCGAGTCTCTGGCCGCGACCGACCTGACCAAGGTCGCCTGGCCGGGCGATACGACCGTGACGGTTGCCGAGGGCGTGGACCTGGCGGCTGCAGGCGCGGATGGCGCTGGCGCGACCGGCGAGGAGGCCTAACATGGCCGAACTCACGCCGCGCATGAAGGAGCTCGTCCAGCCCTACTTGGCCGGTATCGAGCCCTACGATCCCAACTTTACGCCCACGCGCATCAATCTTTCGGCCAACGAGAACACCTATCCCGTGCCGGCCGGCGTGCGCGAGGCGGTCGACGCGGCCCTGGCTGCCACGCCGCTCAATCGCTATCCCGATCCCATGTCGAACGACCTGCGCGACGAGCTTGCTGCCTGGCATGGCGTGACGCGCGAGAACATCTGCGTGGGAAACGGCGGCGACGAGCTGCTCTATAACTACCTGCTGGCGTTTGGCGGCGCGGGACGGACCCTGCTCAACTGCCCGCCGTGCTTTAGCGAGTATGCCTTCTTTGCGTCGCTCTGCCAGACCGAGGTACGCGACGTGTGGCGCGACCCGGCGACCTTTGAGCTCGACCAGGCAGCCGTGCTTGCGGCGGCGCCCGAGTGCAACCTGGCAATCGTGACCTCGCCCAATAACCCCACGGGTGATGTGGCGCCGCTCGACTTTGTCGCGGCGCTGTGCGATGCGTGCCCCGGCATGGTCATGGTCGACGAGGCCTACGTGGAGTTTGCCGACGATTCGTTTGGCGCGGCAACTACGGCGCAAGGCCTTATTGCCGAGCATCCTAACCTGGTGATTCTGCATACACTGTCCAAGGCGTTCGGCGCCGCCGGCACGCGCCTGGGCTATGTGATCGCGGCGCCCGAGGTCATCGACGTGTTCGCGGCGATTCGCCAAATCTACTCGGTTAACGTGCTGAGCCAGGTCGCCGCGCTTGCCTGCGTGCGTGCCCGCGATGCGTACGCGCCCGTGGTGGCACAGGTTGCATCCGAGCGCGAGCGCGAGCTGTGCGCCCTGCGCGCAATGGCTGCCGAGGGTCTGACCGTGGAGGCGTGGCCGAGCGCGGCGAACTTTGTGCTCGTGCGCACGCCGCATGCCACGCGCGTGCGCGAGCGCCTGCGCGACGGGTATTCGATTTTGGTGCGCGACTTTAGTTACGCGCCGGGGCTCGCGGACTGTCTGCGCATTACCGTAGGCACCCCGCAGGAAAACGACGAGGTGCTGGCCGCGTTTGCCGTGCTGGTGAAGGAGGAGATGTAGATGGACCGCTATGCCGAGGTGACCCGCAAGACGGGGGAGACCGACATTGTCGTAAAGCTCGACCTGGACGGATGCGGCGTGTGTGATATCTCGACCGGCGTACCGTTTTTCGACCACATGCTCAACGCTTTTGGCCGCCATGGCCTGTTCGATTTGACGGTGCACGCGGTGGGCGACGT
>DBFAZJ010000103.1:0-4387 GCA_048244295.1 Collinsella sp. | reverse complement strand
GCCCTGGGGCTGGCCGGCATCGGCAAGCGCGCGGAAGCGCTCGGCGATCGCACGGGCCTTGGCCTGTGTGCGCTCCTGCGTACTGCCGCCGGCAACAAAGAGGGCCTGGCGACGCGAGGCGTCTGCCACCAGCGTGTCCTTACGGCCGTCGCTCGCCTCAAGATCCAAAAAGCCCTGCATCAGGCCGCCGTCATCGCCGTCGAAGACGCGTGCCACGTAACGCAGCACTTCGTCATGGCTGCGGAAGTTGCGCACGAGTTTAACGAGTTCGCCGGCAGGGGCATCGGGCGCGGCAGACGAGCCCACCTTGCGCTCCTGACGACGGAACACCTCGACCTCGGCGCCGCGGAAGCGATAGATCGACTGCTGCGCATCGCCCACGGTGCACAGCGCGCGCTCCCCCGCCCCCGTCAGGTAACGGATCAGATCGACCTGCATCTGGTCGGTATCCTGGAACTCGTCGATCATGACCATCTTAAAGCGGCCCTCGTACGCAGCACGGATGGCAGGGTAATCGCGCAGGGCCTCGTAAGCCATGCGCAGCAGGTCGTTATTATCGAGGGCGGACTGGGCAGCCTTCAGCGCGCGATACTCGGCCTCCACGGAACGGGCCAGGCCCACCAACGCATCGAGCGCCGGGCCACCACAGGCAAGCACGATATTGATAAACGCGTCGGCGGCCTCGGCCTTGAGCAGCTCGACCTGCTCCTTAGGGAATGCCTTGCTCGCGCGCGGCATGGTGCACGACATCATGAGTCGCGCCGCATCGACCATGGTCTTGCCGCTCGCCTCGAACGCGTCGATGGCATCGAGCGCCGTCTGCGCCTTCTCGGTCGAGGCCTTGCTTGCGCCCAGCGCCGCGCGATAGGCATCGGCAAGCGCCGAGGTGTCGGCCTGGCCGCGCGCCACGCACACGTCGTCCATGCCGCCCGGCAACTGGCTCGAGAGCTCCAGCAGGTCGCGCACCAGACCCTTGATGGTCGTGCCGCCGCCAAAGGAACCGCCCTCGCCCGCCATGGGATACCAGGCATAGAGGGCCTTGAGCGATGCCGCGAGCTCGGGAGCGGCATCGGGTGCCGTCGCGCGACCCAGCACATGCTCAACAGCCTGATCCATGAGCTCGTCGGTATCGGTGAGCACCGTGAACTCGGGGTCGATGCCCAGCTCCAGCGCGTGCGCGCGCAGGATACGCGAGCACATGCCGTGAATGGTCGAGATCCACGCGTCGTCGACGGTCAGTGCTTCCTCGTTCATGCCCTCGTCGATAAGCGCGCGGCGCACGCGGTCGCGAATCTCGGCCGCGGCATCCTTGGTAAAGGTAATGGCGAGCACCTGGTCCAGATGCTCAACGAACGGACCGGATTCGGGCGAGAGCGCGTAGACGATGCGGCGCGTGAGGGTAAAGGTCTTGCCCGAACCGGCGCCCGCCGAGACAAACAGCGGACGGTCGAGCGTTTTGACAATCTGCAGCTGTTGCGGCATCAAAGTCGAAAGATCCATGGTCTACACGTCCCTCCTTACAAACGTTCCTTCGTGGTTATACGAGCAGCGCGCATGCGCGGCCTGAGCTGACGTAGGGTCGACAGCAGCGACGTTGCCTGCCTCGAGCTCGCGCAGGCGCTCGGCGATGCCGGCCTCCACGCGATCGAGCAGGGCGTCGAAGTCCATGCTGCCACCCTCGCCGGGGAAACCTTTCTTAAGGCCCGGGATGCGACCGTCGCCGCGCTCTTCCTCGAGCAGCTCTGCGCTCGCGGCACCGCGCAACGCCGGCTTGCCGCCCTTGGTCGAAAAGTAGAGCGCCGCGCGGGTGTCCAAATCCAGCGCCCGGCGCATGGCCTGGGCGTAGATGAGCGTTTGGGTATGTGGCGGCAACCAGCGTGGATCGTCGATGGGCGCCGTGCCCGATTCCTCGTCGCGCACCGTAGGGTCGGCGAGCTTAAACTCCTCAACGCCCGTGCGATGCTTGTAGTCGATCACCACGGCACGATTCTCGGCGTCCACGTCCACGCGGTCGATGCGACCGCCAAGCGGCCAACCGGCATACTCGACCTTGAGCTCGTTGAAGGCGAACTCCAGGTAACGCGGGGCAAAGGGGGCAAGCGCCTCGGACTCGTAGGCTAGCACGCCCTCCAACTGCGGCAAGATCTCGGCAACCTGGCGCTCCTCCACCGCAGAGAGCGGCACCAGCGGGCCCTCCGTGCCTCGCTTGCCGGCGTGCTCGGCCAAGGTCTCGTCAAAGACCTCGCGCAGCAGCTCCTGAGCGCGCGGCAGATTCTCGGGCGTCACGCGCTCCATGCCCTCCTGGGGCAGGCGGGCATGCAGGTGCTCCAGCACATCGTGGACAAAGTTGCCCTTCTCCATATTTCCAAAGCCCGCGTCGATGGACTGGGGCTTCACGCGATACGACACGAACCAGCACAGCGGGCACGTCGAATACGCCTCAATCTGCGAGGCGGACGTCAGACGCGGCACGAGCGGCGCGTTCTCGCCCTCGCCATCGCGGCGACGTAGGACCAGATACGGAATGGCTTCATCGCTCAGATGCTGAGGAGCTTCGCAGGTCACGCGCTCGCGCCTAAGACCTTCGCCTGCCGCGGGATCAAAGTCGGCGATGATATCGCCCTCGCCCACGCGCGTGGGCTTGGCAGCGCCAGCGGCCTCGGCATGTGCCCGCAGCTCTGTCCATACGGCTGCCGGGTAGCATTCGCGTGCCTGACGATCGTGCGTCACGCGGGCGAGCGCGACCGGACCGCTCGCCGCCTGCATCGCACGGCCAAAGCGCACGCGCAGCAGGGCAGCGGGCTCCAAAGACACGCCGTCGCGGCGCAGCTCGGCTGTCAACGTGGCAAGCGGGCCCTCTTCGTGCGAAAGCGGATAGCTGTCCAGGTCGACATCGGCAAACAGCACGGCATCGTAGCTGCCAGGACGCAGAACCGACGCATCGGCAAGCGACGCGAAGTGCACTTGTGCCCGTGGTGTGCGATCGACCTCGTAGGTCTCGTAATCGTAGGCGGTACTGCGCTTGTCCACCTTGGTTCGAACGCCGTCGAGAACCGGCACGGTCGCGGCCTGCGACACGTCGAGCGCGCGGGCGTCGTTCATAAGAATGTCGATGGCATGTCGCAGCAGGGCGGCCTCCGCCTGGCGACGGGCCTGACCGTCGAGACCGCCAAACGCGCGATCGGGCAGCGCCTCGGCGACGGCAAGCATGGCCTTGAGCGCCGTCACGGGCTTGTCGCGCCACAGCGCCTGGAACACGTCCGAGACCACGCACGGCACGTTCTTAAACCAGTTCTCGTCACTCGCCGCCTTGCGCGCGCCCCTCACCTGGCCCTGAACGCTCTGCAGTAGGCTCTTAACGCCCGCAGTAGTCTTGCTGCGCGAAAGACGCATATTCTTATCGAAGGTACGGGCATTGACGGCATCAGCGCCCGAAAGCGGACTGTAGATCCAGTCGGTAAGCTCCGGCGCGGGCCACCACTCGGTCTTTGACACCGTGCCCTCATCGCCGGCCTTCATGCGCTCGATCAGGCCGGCGAGCGCCGCAAACTGCCTGCCCGCAATGGATTGGGAAAACGCCGTGAACTCAGTCGTCTCGGCCGCAATGTGACGCGCCGCCAGACGAGAGGCGAGCTCACCGAACAGCTGGGATGCCCGGGCAGAAACAACGAGCACGCGCACGGGGTCGGCGGGCGTTGCAGTAGCTTTATCGGCCTTGGACTCCTTGTGCGCTTTCACCAACTTATCGATGGCGTCCGCATAGACATGAGCACGGGCATGGGGGCCGGCGACTTCCACAAAGGCAGGACGTGCGACGGACTTTGGAGCAGTCGCGGGAGCGCCAGCATCCTCGTCCAGCGGTGCAACCTCAAACAGCACACCGCGGGCATCAAGGGCCGTGGCCAGCTCCTCACGCATCGCCGCTTGCTCGCGGGCGAGCAGCACGACAACCTCTCCCCCGTTGTTTGCCACGGCGGACAGCAGCTCGAGCAGGCTATACGTAAATGACGTGACGCCGCGCACGCAAACGGCGCGGGTGCACGCCGGCAGGCTGTCGGTCAAAGCGCCGGCCATAATGTCAGCTGCCTCGCAGGACTCGACCATATCTCGACGGTCCAAACCGCCCGCGTAGGCACGCAAAAGCTCAAACACACGAGCCTCGGCATCGCTTTTGGGCTTGGGCTTGCAAACGTTGTCGCAGCAACGCTCGGCACCAGTCCCCGCCACACCCGGAAGCACATCGCGAGCCATGCGCGCGAGCATGCGCACCGTGCCCTGGCTACGCGAAAGCGGCTGCAGGTCGGCATCGTCGCGGCGGGCAATCATATCCGAAAACAGCATCTGACGTTGCAGGTTGTCGACGAAACCGCGCCCGTCGCCCAAAAGC
>DBFAZJ010000102.1:0-16831 GCA_048244295.1 Collinsella sp. | reverse complement strand
TTCGCGCCTGCTCAACGACCGCATCATCTTCTTGGGCGAGGAGATCAACTCCGTCAGCGCCAACCTGGTCGTTGCCCAGCTGCTGCATCTTGAGAGCCAGGATGCCGAGAAGGATATCTCGCTCTACATCAATTCGCCCGGTGGCGAGGTTTACTCCGGCCTGGCGATTCTTGACACCATGAACTTCATTAAGCCGCAGGTCTCCACCATCTGCGTCGGTATGGCCGCGTCCATGGCCGCCGTGCTGCTTTCGGCCGGCGCCAAGGGCAAGCGCTTCTGCCTGCCGCACTCCAAGGTCATGATTCACCAGCCCAGCGGCGGTGCCCAGGGTCAGCAGACCGAGATCGAGATCGTGGCCGAGGAGATCAAGAAGACTCGCCGTGAGCTCAACCAGATCCTGTCCGACGCCTCGGGCCAGCCCATCGAGAAGGTCCAGGCCGACACCGAGCGCGACAACTACCTGACCGCTGCCGAGGCCCTCGACTACGGCCTGATCGACCGTATCGTTACCTCGCGCGACCTCGCCGCGAAGGACGCCTAGGATGGCCGGTAACATGCAGGACAACTTTGACGAGAACGGCAACCCCATCCGCTGCTCCTTCTGCGGAAAAGAGCAGGGGCAGGTTCGGCGCCTTGTAAAGGGTCCGACCAACATCTTTATCTGCGACGAGTGCGTTGCTGCCTGTTCCGAGATTTTGGAGGAGTCGCTGGCTTCGGACTTTATGGATGCTGCCCGCAACGGCAAGCTGCCGGGCTTCCTCAACGACCACGGCCAGACTGCATCTCAGCCCGCCGTGGACCCCGAGACCGAGGGCTTTGAGCTCGAGGACGACCGCCAGGTCATCACACACGTGCCGACGCCGCACGAGATCTATGACGAGCTTTCGTCCTATGTCATGGGTCAGGAGGACGCCAAGCGCGCCATGTCGGTGGCCGTGTACAACCACTATCGCCGCGTGATCGAGGGCGGCGCTGCGGTGTCTGCCTTTGATGACGACATGGGCTCGCAGTTCGATGACGATATGGACGAGGTAGAGCTCGCCAAGTCCAACATCCTGCTGCTCGGTCCCACCGGTACCGGTAAGACCCTGCTCGCCCAGACGCTTGCGCGCATCCTCGAGGTGCCGTTTGCCATCGCCGATGCCACCGCGCTCACCGAGGCCGGCTATGTGGGCGAGGACGTGGAGAACATTCTGCTCAAGCTCATCAATGCTGCCGATGGCGACATTGAGCGCGCGCAGGTCGGCATTATCTACGTGGACGAGATTGATAAGATCGCCCGCAAGGCCGAGAACCTCTCTATTACCCGCGATGTCTCGGGCGAGGGAGTTCAGCAGGCGCTGCTTAAGATTCTTGAGGGCACGGTGGCCAGCGTTCCGCCCACCGGCGGCCGCAAGCATCCCCAGCAGGAGCTGCTGCAGATCGACACGACCAACATCCTGTTCATCTGCGGCGGTGCCTTTGTGGGTCTGGACAAGATCATCGCCGATCGCGTGGGAAACAAGGGCGTGGGCTTCAACTCCGAGATCGCCGGCCCCACCTCGGTCGACGAGAACGACCTGCTGCGTCAGGTGCTCCCGCAGGACCTCAACGCCTTTGGCATGATCCCCGAGTTTGTGGGACGTACGCCCGTTGTCACCCAGACTCAGGCGCTGGACGAGGACGACTTGGTGTCGATTCTGACCGAGCCCAAGAACGCCGTGGTCCGCCAGTATCGTAAGATGTTCCAGCTCGAGGACGTTGAGCTTGAGTTTGAGGATGCGGCCCTGCATGAGATCGCCCGCATGGCGCTCGCCCGCAAGACCGGCGCCCGCGGCCTGCGCTCCATCTGCGAGGACGTGTTGCAGCAGACGATGTTCGACCTGCCCAGCGAGGACGGCGTTGCCAAGGTCATCGTGACCGAAGCCTCCGTAAAGGGCGAAGAACAGCCCCAGCGCATCTACGGGTAAATAGCTTGAATCCAGGCCCCGCGGCAACCACCGCGGGGCCTGCCATTTAGGGACAGGTTTATTTTGGTCGGTTTTATATGGGCAAATCTCGTTTCCCCTGATAAAACCTACCAAAATAAACCTGTCCCTTTTCGGCAGGTATGCCTGTGCTATTCTGTGAGATTGTCAAGTTAGTACCTTCAGACTGAAGTAATCGATACCTAAGGCGTGTCCGCCTGCTTGGTTTTCGTAGATTCCGCACGAGCCGAAGAGCACTAAATGTGCTCTTCGTGCGAGCCCAGGACCTGACCGAGCGAAAACCAAGCAGGCGGACACGCCGACGGGCAAGGGAGAGATATATGGAAGAGATGCCCAAGAACTACGATCCGTCGACCAACGAGCCGGCGATTCTGCAGAAGTGGCTCGACGGCGGCTACTACAAGCGCCGTGAGGGCGTGGGCGACTGCACCGTCACCATTCCGCCTCCCAACGTGACCGGCAAGCTCCACATGGGCCACGCCACCGACGACTCCATCCAGGACGCCATCATCCGTATGGCCCGCATGCGCGGCAAGTCCACGCGCTGGGTGCTCGGCACCGACCACGCCGGTATCGCTACGCAGACCAAGGTCGACAAGAAGCTCAAGAGCGAGGGCATCAGCCGCCTGGAGATCGGTCGAGACAAGTTTGTCGATGCTTGCTGGGATTGGACCCACGAGTACGGCGGCATCATCGTCGAGCAGATCAAGCGCATGGGCTGCTCCGTCGATTTTGATAACGAGCGCTTTACCATGGACGAGGACTACGCGCAGGCCGTGCGCAAGGTTTTCTGCGACTGGTACCACGACGGCCTGATCTACCGCGGCAAGCGCATCGTCAACTGGTGCCCCAACTGCACTACCGCCATCTCGGACGACGAGGCCGAGTATAAGGACGAGAAGGGCCACCTGTGGCACCTGCGCTACCCGCTGACCGAGCCGGTTAACGGTCAGGACTACATCGTTGTCGCCACCACGCGCCCCGAGACCATGCTCGGCGACACGGGCGTCGCCGTCTCCCCGAAGGACCCCGAGAAGGCCGCCTTCGTGGGCAAGACCGTCAAGCTTCCCATTGTCGACCGCGAGATCCCCATCTTTGAGGATTGGCATGTCGATGCCAACTTTGGTTCCGGCTTCGTCAAGGTCACCCCGGCCCACGACCCCAACGACTACGCCATGGGTCAGGCTCACGACCTGCCGCAGATCAATATCTTCGACGAGCACGCGGTGGTCGTCGAGGGCTACGGCGAGTTCACGGGCATGAACCGCGACGAGTGCCGCGAAGCCGTCATCAAGTGGTTTGACGAGCACGGCCTGCTCGACCACGTCGAGGAGCACGACCACTCTGTAATGCACTGCTACCGTTGCGACGCCGCGCTGGAGCCGTGGCTGTCCGAGCAGTGGTTCGTCGCCGTCGACAAGCTCAAGGGGCCGGCGCTCGACGCCGTCAACTCCGGCAAGGTCACCTTCCACCCCGCGCGCTGGACGCAGACCTACACCACCTGGATGGAGAACCTCAAGGATTGGTGCATCAGCCGCCAGCTGTGGTGGGGTCATCGCATCCCCGTGTTCTACTGCGAGGACTGCGGCTGGGAGGATGCCCTTACCGAGGACACCGGTGTGTGTCCCAAGTGCGGCGGCCATCACGTGCATCAGGACGAGAACGTGCTGGACACCTGGTTCAGCTCGCAGCTGTGGACCTTCGCCACGCAGGGCTGGCCGCAAAAGCCGGAGCTGCTCGAGGGTCATCACCCCACGACGGCGCTCGTCACCGCGCGCGACATTATCGCGCTGTGGGTCGCCCGTATGGTCATGAGCTCGCTGTATTTCTTGGACGAGGTGCCGTTTAAGGATGTCGTCATCTATCCGACGATTCTGGCCAAGGACGGCAGCCGCATGTCCAAGTCTAAGGGCAACGGTGTTGACCCCATGGACCTCATTGGCATGTACGGTGCCGACGCCATGCGTTACAACCTGCTCACGCTGTGCACCAACAACCAGGACGTCAAGTTCGACGCGAACATCGACAAGAAGACCAAGAAGCTCATTGACAGCCCGCGCACCGACCAGGCTAAGAGCTTTGTGACCAAGATCTGGAACGCCAGCCGCTTCCTGCTTATGAACATGGAGGGCTACACGCCCGGCGAGCCCGTCGTGGAGACGCCGGCCGACGCTTGGATGTTCAGCCGCCTGGCCAAGGCCGTGAAGATGGTCACCGAGGGCATCGAGAACTACACCTTTGGCGACATGGCCCGCGGCGTGCAGCAGTTCTTCTGGAACGAGGTCTGCGACTGGTACGTCGAGGTCACCAAGGCCCGTCTGAAGGGCGAGGGCCGTCTGCAGGCTCAGCGCAACCTGATCTTTGTGCTCGACACCTCCATTCGCCTGATGCACCCGCTTATGCCGTTTGTCACCGAGGAGATCTGGGACAACATGCCGGCGAGCGTGCTCGACCTGGATGCCGAGGGCAACGTGGACCGTGTCGAGGCGCTCATGATCGCCAAGTGGCCGGAGCCCGCCGACTACGCCAAGTATGTCGATGAGCCCGCCGAGCGCGCATTTGAGCTGTGCCGCGCTGTCGTTTCCGCCGCCCGCGCCACGCGTTCGCGTTATCGCTTGAGCCCCAAGGCCGAGCTCGACGTGGTCGTACGCGCCGGTGCCGAGGACATCGAGAAGCTCGAGAGCCTGCGCTCTACGATTGAGCCGCTGGCGAACACCGCTTCGCTGGTCATGGGTACCGATGTTGAGAAGCCTGCCGCGAGCATCGCCGTGGTCGATAGCGGCGTCGAGGTCTTTGTGGTGCTCGAGGGCAAGGTTGACCTTTCGGCCGAGAAGGCACGCCTGGAGAAGGAGATTGCCGCGGCCCAGAAGGAGCTCGCCGGCTGCGAGAAGACGCTCGCGAACGAGGGCTTTGTGGCCAAGGCCGCGCCTGCGGTGGTCCAGAAGAAGAGGGACCGTGCAGCTGAGCTCAAGGAGATCCTGGCGGCGCTGACTGCTCAGGTTGCTGACTTCTCGTAGGCGGTACTGGGGGACGCGGTTTGGGGCATTGCTCGCTACTGCGGACAGCCCTGCTCGCACGAAGGCCACATTAAGTGGCCTTCGGCTCGTGCGGAACTTGTATCGAGCAAAGCCCCAAACCGCTCCCATGGCGGTTACGTGGTTGTTTGCAACTTGTTAGTTAGGGCCACTCGGTTGTGACCTTGATTCTGCTGCAATCGGGTAAAGGCTGATATTGTCAACGCGAGGGGCTCATTATTTTTTATGGGCCTCTTTTTCTGTAATTGGAGACTTTGGGTTATGGCTAAGCGTTCTGGGTCGTATGTCGTTCCTTTCTCGTTTGAGTTGCTTTCGTTTGATGAGGCTGTTGGGCTGGCTGCTGATACGGGGCGGATTTCTGGGGATGCTGGTCCTCTGCTCGAGACGGTTGTCGATATGCTCGATGAGCTGGGGCGTCCGGACGAGTACTTTGATTGCATTCAGGTT
This sequence comes from Collinsella sp., assembly GCA_048244295.1. Taxonomy (GTDB): domain Bacteria; phylum Actinomycetota; class Coriobacteriia; order Coriobacteriales; family Coriobacteriaceae; genus Collinsella. The sequence continues at coordinate 11,382 of DBFAZJ010000102.1, read as the reverse complement.
GCCGGTACCAATGGCAAGACTTCGACCACGCGTTTTTCGGCTGCCATTCTTCGCGGCGAGGGGCTCAAGACCGCGCTGTATACGTCGCCGCAGCTGGTACGCTATCCCGAGCGCATGGAGGTTGACGGGCGCGTTGTGAGCGACGAGGCCTTTGCCCGTGGCGTTTCTGCCGCTGTTGAGGCGGGACATCGCGTGAATGCGCGCCGTGTGGCGGCGGGGGAGCGCGCCTATTCCATCACGCCGTTTGACCTGCTGACGGCTGCCGCACTTGTAGTGTTTGCCGAGGCCGCGGTGGATGTTGCTGTGCTCGAGGTTGGCATGGGCGGGCGTTGGGACGCCACGAGTGCGACCGATCCCGTCGCCGTTGCCATCACGGGTATCGGACTCGATCACACACGTATTTTGGGCGACACGCTCGAGGCCATTGCGGGGGAGAAGGCTGCGGTCATTAAACCCGAGCGCCTGGTTGTACTGGGTGAGGGCACGCATGAGGCGAGTGTTCAGCGCGTGATGGATGCGCGTTGTCGCGAGTGCGGCATTGTGCCGCTTGTGGTGAACCATGCCACGACCAAGGTGCCGGAGCACGTGGGCGATACGGTGGAGTTTAGCTGCACTACGCCGCGTGCCATCTATACGTCGAGTATGGTCAAGCCGGCGTATCAGCCGCAAAATGCTGCGTGCGCGATAATGCTGTGCGAGGGGTATCTGGGCCGCGAGCTCGATCACGATGCGTTGGATGCGTCGCTTATGGGCTGCCCCACGCCGGGCCGCTTTGATGTACTGGGAACTGATCCGCTCAAGCTGATCGACGCCTGCCATAACCCTCAGAGCTGCGAGAACTTTGTGAGCGCTCTGGACGAGATCGATCCGTGCGTGGAGAACCGCCCCACGCTGCTGTGTGCCGCGCTGGCCGATAAGGACGTGGCGGGTATCGTTGACGTTTTGGTTCCGGCGTTCCCCCGCGTGGTCGTGACCCAGACCGATTCCGATCGCGCCCTGCCGGCAGAGGAGCTTGCTGCCCTCGTTGATGCCGATAAGCTCGCGGGCGTATACCCGAGCGTGTCCGAGGCTCTCGCTGTCTTCGATGCCGCGGGCGAGTCCTTCGTAGCAGCCGGCACCATCACCCTAGCCGGCGAAGTAGCCGGCCTGCTGCGCTGACCCGTCCCAAATTAGCTGCCCTGTGCCCCGAGTTGACTCGCTTGCCTCGAAATGGGCCTATCTACTACGTTTTGGCGACTACCCTCGACCAGACGGAAAATCGCAAAATTAAAACCGCAGGTAGACGGCTTGCTGTTTTTCAAAAAGACCCGCATGGTGACCCATGCGGGTTAAACGTAGTAGATAGCCCGTTTTCGCGGCGCGACGTTAGCGGAATGTGTCAACGGGGCTGTCCCTTTGACATATTGTCTAGTCTAGGCGGACCGGATCGTGGGGGTAGGCGTTGAGAATCTCGACGCCGTTCTCGGTCACCATGGCTAGGTCCTCGATGCGGACGCCGGTGCGGCCGGGGAGGTAGATGCCCGGTTCAATGGAGAACGTCATGCCTGGCTCTACGACCTGCTCGTTGACCAGCGAGACGTCGCCCGGCTCGTGGTCCTGCAGGCCGATCGAGTGTCCCAGGCGATGCGTGAAGTACTTGCCGTAGCCTGCGTCCTCGATCACGTCGCGCGCGGCGCGGTCCAGGTCGCACATGCGAACGCCCGGTGCGATGAGCGCCTCGGCGGCCTCGTTGGCGTGGCGCACGATGTCGTAGATGCGCGCGGTCTCCTCGTCCGGCACGCCCCAAAAGAACGTGCGCGTCATGTCCGAGCAATAGTTGCAGCGACGTCCACCAATGTCGAACAGCACCACGTCGCCAGGCTTGAGTACCGTGTCGTCGGGCTCGTGGTGCGGGTCGCCGGCGTTGGCGCCAAAGCTCACGATTGGCGGAAAGCTAAAGTCCTCGCAGCCGTGCTTGCGATACAGACTGAGCATCTGGTCGGCAATCTCGCGCTCCGTCACGCCCTCGTGGACGAGTTTGATGGCGTCGGCCATCACAGCGTCGTTAGCGGTCGAGGACGCGCGCATAAGCTCCTGCTCGGCGGCATCCTTGTAGGTGCGTGCGGCGGTGACGGCAAAGTCACCCAGGAAAAACTCGCTGGCGGCGTGGCGCTCCATAAGCGGCATCAAAAAGCCGGAGCGCATGACGGTGTCGATGCCGAGCGGCTTGGTTGGGTCGATCTCACTCGCGATGGCATCGGTTACGACGTCGGTATCGGTGTGGTAGGCGACGCGGGCATTATCGTATTCCGGCAGCTGGTGTAGAGCGTTGACTAGGATTACCGGCTCGGCATTGCGCGCGAGCAGCACGCCACAAAAACGCTCGAACATATCGGCATAAAACCCGGTCAGATAGTAGATCGACCACGGGTCATTCACAAGCAGCTGCGCGCCGGGGTGCTGAGCCTCGAGGGCATCGAGCACGCGCGCCACGCGCTGGTCATCGACATGTGCCATGAAACATCCTTTCGCTAGGGTGCCACCATGGTATCCCCAATGCCAGGGTAGTCAATTTGGGACAGGGCTATTTAGCTGCGTCAAACATGCGGAATGATTTTTCTGGGACGGGGATTAAATAATCATTCGGCACCCAATGATTATTTAATCCCCGTCCCAGAAAAATCATTTGAGCGAACGTTCGGACAAAAGTAGTCATAAGAGCCCGCCCCGAATTAGCTGCTTTCAAAACTATGGCGGATTACGGGGCTGGACCTGTATTACTTGACCATGGGAAAAATCGCGAAATTAAAACCGCAGGTAGAGGGCTTATCAAAAATCGAAAAGTGCCGGCATGGATGAGGGTCTCCGAATCAGCCCCGTAATCCGGCATAGTTTTGAAATGGCGCTAAAGTAGGCACAGGCTAAATACCGATTCCAAGGATAGTTGCGGTGGAATAGTTCCTGGATGTCGGGGTTTTGGCGGAAATCAGGAACTATTTCACCGCAATTGAGGAGGGGCGGGGTGGATGGCGGGGTAGCTAAAAGAGCCCCGTCCCTAATTAGCTACTTTGACTCGGTCGATGTCCATGCTGGCGATGAGGTTGATGTTGGTGTCGAGGAGGTCTTCCAGCATGATGTCGCCCATGCGGATGGGGGCGTTGACGACTAGGCCTCGGATGAGGTTCATGGCTTGGGCGTGGAGTGCCAGAGGGATGGCCTCAGCCGTGCGCACAGGCAGCAGCGTCTCGTCGCCGCCGGAGACGGCCACGGTCGTCGTGAGTACGCGCATGGGGCAGGTGAGCTCCTGATGTGCGAATTTATCGCCGCGCGGGCAGCTGTTTCCGGCCACGGAGCGAACCTCTACCACGGCGCCGTCTGCGTCACGCTCCACCTCTACGGTCAGGAGACACTCGGATGGGCAGGTGGTGCAGTTGAACTGCAGCGTTTCGATCGCGTTTATGCTCATGGCCTTACGCCTCCTCTACGGGATCGACGGACAGGACAATCTCGTTAACACCTAGGTCGAGTGCGCGCTGAATCACCTTTGCCGGCAGCGGAAAGCTTTCCATTACGCTCGGTTTAAACGGGCGGACCTTTCCTGCAAACAGCTCCTCGTCGCCTGCCAGAATGCGCACGCGGGCGGCATCGGCCGGCCGGCGCACGCGGAAGTTGAGTTTGGTGAGTGCCGCAGCCGTAATGCGTCCCGGCAGCGCGTAGCCCGCAATGCCGGCAGGGGAGACCGTGAGCTGGCAACCCGCGCCCGGAGCGCCCGCCTCGGCATCCGCGCCGCCGCCCAGCTCGTACGCCGCCGCAGCTGCGCCAGCTCTCTCGGACTCACACGTCACGTTGTCTGCCAGGTCGTGCACGTGCAGCACGTTTCCACAGGCAAAGATGCCCGGCACGCCCGTCTGCAGGCTTTGGTCCACCACGGCGCCGCGCGTGCGGGGGTCCAGCTCCACGCCCGCGGCAACCGAAAGCTCGTTCTCGGGAATCAAGCCCACCGAAAGCAGCAACGTGTCGCACGGAACAATGCGCTCGGTACCCGGAATGGGCACCAGGCGCTCGTCGACCTGGCTCACCTCGACGGCCTCCACGCGGTCGTGCCCGATTACACGCGTGACGGTGGTGGACAGGTGCAGCGGAATGCCAAAGTCGTCCAGGCAGTTCTTGACGTTGCGGCGCAGGCCGTTGGCGTATGGCATGAGCTCGTACACGCCCTCGACCGAAATCCCCTCGAGCGTGCAGCGACGTGCCATGATCAGCCCGATATCGCCCGAGCCCAAAATGACGGCGCGCGAGCCGGGTTTGAGGTTTTCGATATTGATGTATCGCTGCGCCAGGCCCGCCGTAAACACGCCGGCGGGTCGGCTGCCGGGGATCTTGATCTCGCTGCGGGTGCGCTCACGGCAGCCCATGGCAAGGACGACCGCGCGCCCGGTGAGCTGCAGCATGCCGGCAGGACTCATGAGAGCGACGGTATGGACTGCGGTGTCTTCCGTAGACTCGCCCGAATCAATCCCAATCACCATGCTGTTCAAGAACAGCGCAATGTCAGTTGCGTGCACTTGGTCGATAAAGCGCTGCGCGTACTCGGGACCGGTGAGCTCCTGCTTAAAGTGCGACAGGCCAAAGCCGGGGTGGATGCATTGGCGGAGGATGCCGCCCAGGTGCTGCTCGCGCTCCACGATGGCCACGTGCGCGCCTGCCTTTTGCGCGGCAAGCGCGGCCGCCATGCCGGCGGGGCCGCCTCCGATGACGACCACGTCGAAGGCCTGCGTTGCTACCGACGCTGCGGCTCCGGCCTCCGCGCGTTCGTCGCACATATCAAACGTCGCCATCCTAGCGCGCCCCCTTCAAAGGTCCCTCAACGAGCCACGAGCCAGTGTCCTCCAGCGGCACCTCGCTGGGGTCGCAGTCCAGCTCTCGGGCAAGAATCGCCTCCACACGGCTCTGGCAAAAGCCGCTCTGACACCGACCCATGCCGGCACGGCAGCGTCGCTTGACGCCCTCGACCGAAACCGCGCCCGGCTGGCGTCGGATCGCGGCCACAATCTCGGCCTCGGGCACCGTCTCGCAACGGCAGACGATCTGCCCCCACGCGGGATCGGACTCAATGAGCTCTTCCTTGCGCGCCAGCGGCGTGCGGTCAAAGTCGTCCGGCGCGCGGCGAATTGGGTTCCAGTCCGCCCGCTCGTGCAGCTCCACGCCCGCCTCACGCATCACAAGCTCTATGCGCTCAGCAATGGCCGGCGCGCTTGCCACGCCCGGCGACTGAATGCCCGCCGCCTGGAAAAGCCCCGGCACCAGGGCCGACTGTCCAATAAAGAAGTCGTTCGTTCCTTGAATGACCGGACGCCCGCCGGCAAATGCGCGCACCACGCGGCGCGTATCCAGATCGGGCACCAGCTTGCGCGCGCCGGTCAGCAGCGCGTTCACATCGCTCGCATAGGTCTGCGTGTCGCCCGGCTCGCGCACGGCGGCGGTCGCGGTGATCACGGTGTTGCCGTGCACGGTGCCCGTCACGATAACGCCCTTCGACACCGGCGTCGGCACGGGGTAGAGCGGCATGAGCGTGCGCGGTTCCTTGTCCAGCACCACGATGTTGCCCTGACGCCAGACCATCTGAAACTCCTCGGCGCCCGCCATATGCGAGATGTCCGCGGCGCCGTTGCCCGCGGCGTTGATCAGGTAGCGGCAGCGCACATTGCCAGTGGGGGTCGCCAGCGTAAAGCGCGCGTCGTCGCCCGAGCCCGCGACTTCAATCGCTTCCACCGGCGCGGACCGCATAAACGTCACCCCGTTGGCCACGGCATTCTCCAGCGCGGCGATGGCAACCTCAAACGGGTCGACAAACCCAGTCGAGGGACACCACAACGCACACGTTGCATCGGCACTGGCACGCGGCTCAAGTTCGTGGATGCGGTCGGGTCCGACGATCGACAGTTCGGGCACGCCGTTGGCAAGGCCGTTGCGCCGCAGCTTCTCCAGATGCGCGCGGTCCTCGTCGTTAAAGCCCAACACCATCGACCCAGTGCGGCAGAACAGAAAGCCCAGCTCCTGCGCCCACGTACCGTACAACTCGCAACCACGGGCGTTGACCTGCGCCTTTACCGTACCCGGCGCCGGATCGTAGCCGGCGTGCACCAGGCCGCCGTTGGCCTTGGACGCGCCCATCGCAATATCGTTAGCCGCCTCGACCACGCAAATGGACAGGTCAAACCGCGCGAGCTGCCGCGCGATGGCGCACCCGGTAATGCCCGAGCCGACAATCGCGATATCAAACGTTTCTGTCACAGTGCCTCCCAGACAAGTTGACAGGCTGTCAATAAGACTATCCTACGGTCTACACACCCCCAGAGCGGCGGCAATGCGGCGAACAGCCCCGCGGCACCCGCCAACGGCAAACGAGGGGAGACCCGGCAACGTCGACAACCTCGTCTACCGACAACTACGGCAACCGTTCGTCTCGACCTGTAACAGTTAGACGAGGATTTGGGTTCCAGATGTTACAGCACTGACCAGTAAGAACGACAAAATCGAACACACTGCTTACCTGTGGGTTTAAGTACGGCAACAACGGCACGAGCGCGTAAAAACGGGTTAGCACACGCACTTGGGATAATTTGGGGATACGAAAGTCACGCGGACGTGCACCCCAAATATCCGTGTTTGTTAACACAAAGATCACCATGCCGCCCAGGATCGTGATGTCGTCGGGCAGCTCGTAGCTCCTCCCAGTCATTCCTCTTCCTCCATCCCTATGCGGCCTCGTCCGTGTTCCAGCCCATCAGGTCGTTGGGCAGACAACCAAGAACCTGCGAGATAGCCAAGAGCTTGTCGGCTCCAGGAATGTAATCGCCACTCTCGTACTTCGCGAAAGTGCTGACGTTTACTCCGACCTTGGAAGCGACCTCAGCCTGAGAAAGGTCAGCTCGGGCGCGTGCGGCGCGGATATCCCTGCCAGCTCCTTGCTGAAATCCATTCGTTCCTTCTTAGAGACGTTTTTCTGTCTGCCGATTTTCAATATGAGTAGTTATATTTCCCTGTCAATCAAATAAGCAACATTTTTTTGCGTAAAGACATTTTTTTATTTACTATTCACTTTACGTAAAGAAAGGAGTGAGGATGAACCTTCGTCTAAGAGAGCGCCGAGAAGCCCTGGGGCTAAACCAAAAGGAGCTTGCACAAAAAGTCGGCAAGTCATTCCGAACTATTCAGTCTTGGGAGCGCGAGGAGAGCTATCCGAACGCAGAGCTCGTAGGTGCGCTCTGCGAAGTATTCAACACCGACCCCAACGACCTGCTCGGATGGTACGAGGAGCATCCCGAGGGTAAACCGACGGCGCCGGCGGGCGCGGAGGGCGAGCTGATCACTTGCTACCGGCAGAGCACCGAGAAGAGGCGCTCGAAGATCCTGGAGACGGCACGCGACCAGGCCGAGTTGTCCAAAGCTGAGGTTGCAGCGCCTTAAGGCGAAGGGCTGGAAGCGGATCAAGTAAGGTCCGCGTAGGCATTCAAAGAACCACCTGTGAGATTGGCAGATAACATGGGAATGTACGATTCAACTCGCCGACCTGCGGTTCGCCGCCGAGGAAAAGACGAGGGAGGCTTCGCCGAGAAGGCAAAGGACACGCTCGACCTCGAATCCAAGGGCGCGGGGCTCGCCCCCACATTCGCCAGCGCCATCGGCACGCTCGCAAAGCTGTTCGGAGCCTAGGTAGGCTGCCACGAATAAAATCGTTGGCAAACTCAAAGCTTTATCTGTCATTTGACTTGGCGCAAGAGGTCGAATCCACAGAATCCCCTCGATTTCTTCACCATCACTGTAACTAATTGATTACACTTCTAGCTAAGGAGAGGGATGGACAACATAGGGCTCTTCCTTCATCGGATGAAGGAGATCGTGGACAAGAACAGCTTCTTCCTCGTGGAACGCGAGGCAAGTCTGGAGTTCATGGCGAGCATGGGAATCACCATGGACGAGCTCAAGAACGTGATCTTATCGCTCACGCCAAGAGACTGTTTTGATGGACCCGAGGCGGACCGCGACTCGCGATACTCGGGATGGACAGTTGCCGAATTCTCGCCCAAGGCATTCGGCAAGACGCTGTACTTAAAGATGTCCATAAAACTCGAGGCTGAGCGATGCAAATGCCTCTCTGTCAAGTTGTACCGGGATAGATCGGAGGTCCCGAGATGAGCGAGATGAAGAGCACTTTCAGCACCTATTGCATTGAATGCGACCAGGAAGTCGAGGCACGCGTAGTGCGTCGCACCGAGACGATGCGCATCAGAAAACAGGATATTACCTATGAGGCCACGGTCGCGGTATGCCCCGTCTGTGGAGCGGTTATTGCGGACGCACGCATAGAAAGCGAGAACCTCGCAGCCGCCTATGCCGCCTATCGCGCCGCCAATCACTTACTTTCCCCCGAGGAAATCAAGGCCGTCCGCGAACGCTACGGCCTGTCGTTGAGAGATTTCAGCCGCTTCCTTGGCTTCGGTGAGCAAACTGTGGCTCGATATGAGTCTGGCGCGCTGCAGGACGAAGCCCACGATGGGATGATCAGGCTAGCAGCAAGCCCCGCTGGCGCCCTGTCACTTTTAAACGTAAAGAGAGACCAGCTGTCCGAGAAGATCATCAGCGCCGTCGAAAACTTTGTCGACTCCCAGGCTCCGGATCGCTTCAGCACTTTAGATTTTAGCTGGCCGCCGCTTGAGGCCTACTCGCCGTCGAGGACGAACGGATACCGGCCGTTCGACTGGTCGCGCGTGTGTGGCGCCGTTGTCATTCTTGCTCACCGCTGCAAGAAGCTCTATAAGACCAAGCTGCAGAAGGCCATGTTCTTCCTCGACTACTACTGCTATGGCATGACAAGTACCTCCCTCACGGGAATCGAATACGCACATGCCGACTATGGCCCCGTCATAAACGATAAGGACACTTTGCTCTATGCCCTGCAGCAACAGGGCAAGATAGAGCTTGTCCCCAACGGTTGGGGCGAAATCGTGAATCCACTCGTCGAACCAGAGGAAACGTTTGACGAAAAGGAACTCGAGTACATTGATTTTGTAGCCAGATTCGTCGACACGTTTGACACCGCAACCGAGATATCAGAGTTCTCCCATGAGCTATCGGCATGGAAGGAAACGGGGAGCGGCAAGGTCATCGACTATCCAAAATATGCAGCGGAGGTCGTAGACGCTGTAGACACCAGGATGGCAGTCTAAAGGACCCCTGAAGGAACAGGGCAGGTCCCAGCAAAAAGCCAGTTATTTCAGATGACGCAACAACTGTTCCAGACATAAAGAAACCCCACCGCGCACGGCTGGAACCTTGGCGCGGCGGGGTGACAACAAGGATGCCGGAGTAACACGGAGATAGCTCCGGGCAACCTAGGGACATTATATGACACGCAAGCAGAGGCGCCGCGCGTGAGGCTCAATCACCGAGGCCAAGCGTGGCAAGAAATACATCCTCCGATGGCAGGAGAACACGCCGTGCGGACGCAAACGTAAGACCAAGACGGTGTGCGGCACCTATCGCGAGGCATGCGCCGAACTCGACCGCATCCACGTCGAGCGTGCCGATGACAAGCCGGCGCCGACCATCGCTCAGGCATACGGCACATGGCCCGAGCCGGCCATGGCGGCACAGGTCGCGGCGGGCACGCTCGCACCGAACACCCGCAACCTCGTCACAAGGTCGTGGGCGAACTCCGTCGGCCCCACATGGGGCTCAATGCCGGTCGATCAGTTGCGCCCCGTGCATTTGCGGGAATGGCTACTGACCTTGCCGGCAGCAACAGCGGACACTGCCCTACTCACCCTGCGCAAGATTTACAGCACTGTGTCGGGCTTTGTCGTGCTGCCCATCGACCCGTTTGCCGCCACCGTGAAATACACCATGCCCACGCGCAGGACGCGCGAGCGCTCCAAGCGCCTGTACACGTTTGCCGAGGCAAAAGGACATTCTGGGCCGCCTGCACGGAACCTCGCTCGAGGCGCCGTTCATCATGGCGTACTTTGGATCATGTCGCTCAGGCGAGCCGCAGGGCATCTGCACCGACGAGGTTCTGCCGTTCGCGGCGGAATCCACAACACTCGCAACGGTCGACCTCGTGCGCCAGATGGAGCAAGCGGGCATCGAGCCCACTGCGGACGGCGTACTCAAGACGCGGAAGTCCATACGCACAGTCGTGGTGCTGCCGGATGCCCCGGGCGCCTGCTCGAAATTGCAGACGAGCGCCGCGCGGCAGGCTCCGAGTGGCTAGCAGATCGCTGGGACGGGCTGCCCGTGAACCGGAGGATGTGCAATCATAGATGGAGGAAGTGTTGCGCAGCCGAGGGCATCGAGCACATCCCATGGTCGAACCTCCGCAACTCGTGGCGAACCATCTGCGAGATGGAGCTGCACGCGCCCTGGGACCTCACGGAAATGCTCATGGGCCACTCCCTGCCGGGCGTGTCCGGGCGGCATTATATTCGCCCCTCCCGTGAGCAGGTAGCGCGTTCCGTTTGCGACGCACTTGGGATAAATTGGGATATTTTCCAACAAACCAGCAGGTAAAACGGGCGTGGTTAATAGTGGCAGATTTAGATGAACCAATCAGTCGATTTCGAATGTCTAAATCTGTAACAGTTAGACCTGTTTATGCTGAGTCTCTGTTACAGATTGAGACATTCTTCCTGGACGTTTTCCTTTGTCTCAATCTGTAACAGTTAGCTGAGGATTTGGGTTCTAGATGTTACAGATCAAGACAAACCTTCCGGTGGATTTTGAATGTCTCGATCTGTAACAGTAAGAGGGGTTTTGGGGCTCAAGATGTTACAGATCGAGACGTTTGCCAGGCGGGCCATCCGTTTGTCTCGTTCTGTAACATCTAGACCCGGATTCCGCTCTCACCTGTTACAGATTGAGATGTTTGTGTCCGCGCCGGCCCCGTGCCCAGCCGTGGTCCCATATAAACAAACCCCGTGGTAAAATTGACCGAGCTGTAAATATTCCGAAAGGTACTCCTCAATGTCCAAATACATTAACGAGCTCATGTCACCGCAGCTTATGGGCGTCATCTATGCCTTCGTGGGCTTTATCATCGCCCTGTACGTGCTGTCGGTCGTCTATGTGTTCATCGACGCTCGCCGCCGCGGCGCCAGCGCCTATGTGGCATGGGGCATCATCGCCCTGATCCCGTTTGTGGGCCTCATCGCCTATCTGGTCCTGCGCCCGCACTCCTACGCGGCTGATCGCGAGGAGCAGGAACTGGACATGGCCCTGCGCGAGCGCCAGCTTGCCCAGTACGGCACCTGCCCGCAGTGCGGCGCCCCCATCGAGAAGGACTTTGTCGTGTGCCCCGTGTGCGATACCCAGGTTCGCAACGTGTGCCCCAGCTGCCATCGCCCG
>DBFAZJ010000101.1:0-10595 GCA_048244295.1 Collinsella sp. | reverse complement strand
CTGAACTATGACGCCGTGACGTTCCTCGCCGACCGCATCTGCGGCATCTGCGGCTGCGCCCACTCGGTGGCCTATGCCGAGGCCGTCGAGCGCGCCCAGGGCATTCATGTCCCGCCGCGCGCCCAGTACATCCGCGCCATCATGCTCGAGGTCGAGCGCCTGCACTCGCATCTGCTCAACATTGGCCTGGCGTCGCACTACACGGGCTTCGACTCCGGCTTCCAACAGTTCTTCCGCGTCCGCGAGAAGTCCATGGACCTGGCCGAGAAGCTCTCCGGTCACCGCAAGACCTACGGTCTCAACGTGATCGGCGGCGTGCGTCGCGACATTTTGGCCGAGCAGAAGCTCTCCACGCTCACGACCATCCACCAGCTGCGCTCCGAGGTTCAAGAGCTCGTCGACGTGCTGCTCTCCACGCCCAACTTCATTGAGCGTACGAGCGGCATCGGCATCTTGGACCGCAAGATCGCACGTGACTTCTCGCCGGTCGGCCCGCTCATGCGTGGCTCGGGCTATGCCCGCGACGTGCGCTTTGACCATCCCTTCGACGGCTACGCCGATCCGGACGTTCAGAAGATGCACGCCGCCACGGCCGACACCTGCGATGCCTTCGGCCGTACCGCCGTTCGCATCCAGGAGGTCTACGATTCGATCGACATGATCGAGACCATGCTCGAGAACTGCCCGTCGGGCCCCATCCTCACCACGGATTGGGAGTACACCCCGCACAAGTACGCCATTGGCGCCACCGAGGCGCCGCGCGGCGAGGACGTGCACTGGGCCATGCTCGGCAATAACCAGAAGTGCTACCGCTGGCGCGCCAAGGCCGCCACGTACAGCAACTGGCCGGTCCTGCGCTACATGTTCCGCGGCAACACCGTGGGCGATGCGGCGCTGATCGTCGGCTCGCTCGACCCGTGCTACTCCTGCACCGACCGCGTGACGGTGACCGATGTCGCCGCCAAGCGCGACCACGTGCTCGACAAGGAGCAGTTCGAGAACGTCTGGCGCGACAAGTCGCCGCTTGCGGGCGAGGGCACCATGGCCGCTCCGCTCGATGAGGAGGCGCTCTAATATGCTGAAGCTTTGGAAGGTCAACGCCAAGGCCGGCGACGCGACGGTCAAGTACCCGTTTGCGCCGTTCCCCACCAACAAGGACATGCGCGGCAAGCCCGAGCACAACGCCGAGCTCTGCATCGCCTGCGGTGCCTGCGGCGTGGCGTGCCCGGCCGATGCCATTCGCATGGACACCGACCTTGCGGCCGATACCATCACCTGGTCGATCGACTACGGTCGCTGCATCTTTTGCGGCCGCTGCGAGGAAGCCTGCCCCATGGAGGCCATCAAGCTCACCGAGGAGTTTGAGCTGGCCGTCATGAGCAAGGACGACCTCACCAGCAAGAGCGTCTATACGCTCGAGCACTGCTCGCGTTGCGGCAAGCCGTTTGCCCCGCACAAGGAGATCGACTACGCCAAGCGCCTGCTGCAAAAGGCCGGCGGCATGGAGGCCGAGCAGGCCGCCCGTACCGTCGGTATGTGCCAGGAGTGCAAGCGCGAGCTCGACGCCCTGCGCGCCGCCTCGGCCGTAAAGACCGGCAACGCTGCCGGCATGGCTGCCAACGAGACGCTTGCGTCCGGCGAGCCCCAGGGCCCCGGCATGGAGTATCTGGGCGGCCACGGCGTGAACCCGGAGTATATCGACCGCGAGCTCAACCCCGATGCGCCCGAGATTCCCGCCGGTCCGGCGCCGGTCGAGGGCATCATCATGGATTTTGATACGAAGGAGGAGTAACCATGGCCGAACCCACGCTTTTGCCCGAGCGGCTTCAGTACCGCCCGACCAAGATCGAGCTCGACGAGAGCATCGAGAAGGCCAAGGCGACCCTTCTTAAGAAGATCAAGCGCTCGGTGTACGTCTACCGTGTTGACTGCGGCGGCTGCAACGGCTGCGAGATCGAGATCTTCGGTTCCATCACGCCCGTCTTCGACGTCGAGCGCTTTGGCATCAAGGTCGTGCCCTCGCCCCGTCACGCCGATGTGCTGCTGTACACCGGTGCCGTGACGCGTGCCATGCGCATGCCGGCCCTGCGCGCCTTTGAGGCCGCACCCGATCCCAAGATCGTGGTGTCCTATGGCGCGTGCGGCTGCACCGGTGGCATCTTCTACGACAACTACTGCGTCTGGGGCGGCACAGATAAGATTCTGCCGGTCGATGTCTACATCCCCGGCTGCCCGCCTAGCCCCGCACAGACCATCTACGGCTTTGCCATGGCACTTGGCCTGCTGGACCAAAAGCTCCATGCCGAGACCACGGTGGAGGCCGCCGGCGAGCAGGCCGATATCCTGCACCCCGGCGTGCCGTACAAGCTGCGCGTTGCCATCGAGCGCGAAGCTCGTGCCATGAGCGGCTACCGTTACGGCCGCGACCTGGCCAACGAGTTTATGGATACGCTCGAGGGCGCACCCAAGGGCGATATCCGCGGTGCCATGGCGCTGCTCATCGACAAGCAGGACGATCCGCGCCGCGTTGAGGTCTACTCGGCGCTGCAGGATCTGGTGCTGGCCGGAGGTCGCTAGATGGAGCTCACGGACCGCTCTGGTTACTTTGCGGGCCCCGGTATGCTCGGCGGCTCCTTTGGCGATGCCTCGCGCGCAAGCGACGAGGCCGCCGAGGGCGTCGCTGACCCCTGCCTGGGCCATGCGCCCGACCAGGTGGTCTTCTATGAGCTCACGCGTAAGTTTGTGGAGACCGAGGAAGACGTTCCCCAGGAGGCCTGCGACGTGCTGTACTACACGCTCGCCGTGGGCCACCACACCGGCGTGCTCGACTGCTTTGAGCCGCGCCTGTCGGTGCCGGTGGATGTGTTCTATTCGCTCGTCGACGCGCTGCCGGAGGGGGAGGCCAAGACCAAGTTTGAGGCCATCCGCTCCTTTGGTGAGTGCCAGCTCGACAAGGCGGCGGTGCCGTCGCTGCTCGAGGCCTGCGATGCGCTGCTCGATGAGCGCGGTTTTCGTGGCTCGGCCAAGGCTGGCATCTCGGTGTTCGATGACGACTTTGGCCTGCATGCCCAGCAGGTCGCGTTCTTAATGAAGTTTCGCGATCTGATTGAACGCGTGCGCGATGTGTCGGGCGTGTATCTGACGGGGAGGTTGCAGTAATGGGTCGCGTTGTGGATGGTCGTGTGAACGGCGCCCCGTTTGCGGGCATTGTGCTCACGGCGGGAAGCGTGCTGCGTGCTGACGATGCCGCCGGCCCCGTGCTCTCCAAAAAGATGGAGGACACGCCCATCGCCGGTTGGTACACCATCGACGGCGGCCAAACGCCCGAGGACGACATCATCGAGGTCAAGCGCGAGCGTCCGCCTCGCCTGGTCTTGGTCGATGCTGCCGACATGGCGCTGCCCGTCGGTGCTATCCGCCTGCTCGACAAACGTGATGTGGCTCGCAAGTCGATGTTCACCACGCATTCGCTTCCCTTGTCGATTCTGATCGAAGAGATTGAGCAATCGTGTGATGATATCGTCTTCGTTGGGATTCAGCCGGGCGATACGGAGTTCTACAACCCCATGTCCCCGGAGGTCTTTGAGGCCGTCGACGCCGTGTACGACGCCGTGGCCGCCAACGACTTTTCCCACTTTGTCCGCTTGGGACAAGAGCAATAGGAGCGCTTGTCCCTGCTGATTAGGAAAGAAGTGATTGACATGGCAGATTCCAAGGCAGAATATCCCGCTCCCGATTGCCTGGCGCCCGCCGCGATCGAGGCCAAGACCGAGGTCGCCGGCGTGACCAAGGCTAACCTGCCGGTCGCTAAGGCCTTTCTGTTGGCAATGTTCGCCGGCGCGTTTATCGCCTTCGGCGGCCTGTTCTTTACCGTGTTTTTGAGCGACAGCACGCTGGGCTGGGGTGCCCAGCGTGTCGTGGGCGGCCTGTGCTTTTGCCTGGGCCTGGTGCTGGTGCTGGTGTGCGGCGCCGAGCTGTTTACCGGCAATTCGCTTATGGTCTGCGCGCTCAAGAGCAAAAAGATCACTCTGGCCCAGATGCTCAAAGCCTGGATCGTCGTGTGGGTCGGCAATTTTGTCGGTGCCCTGTTTATCGTCTTTTTGGTGTACATGGCCGGCATCTATAAGCTCAACGGCGAGGCGGTCGCCAACTCCATGGTGAGCGTCGCCGCCGGCAAGGTGACGATCGACTGGGCGACGATCTTCTTCCGCGGCATCCTGTGCAACATCTTTGTGTGCCTGGCCGTGTGGATCGGTACTGCCGGCAAGACCGTGGTCGATAAGGTCGTGGGCATTCTGCTGCCCATCGCCGCCTTTGTGGCCTGCGGTTTTGAGCACTGCGTTGCCAACATGTACTTTTTGCCCATGGGCGCCGTGATGCATGCATGCGGTTATGGTGCCGAGGTCGCCGGGGCCGATGCACTCAACGTCGCGGGCATTGCGTTCAACCTATCCGCCGCCACGCTGGGCAACATCGTGGGCGGCGCGGTTCTGATCGCGCTCGGCTACTGGTTTATCTACGCCAAGAAGTCCGAGGCGTAAGGTACCGTCTGTTTGACGTTGGGCCTCCCGCGGGGCGTTGCCGTGCGGGAGGCTTTTTGGGTCTGGGGCTCGTTGCCGGGCTGCTGGCCTGTTGTGCTTGACTGATGAAAGGGGTAATCGAGATGGCATCTGCTGTGAAGCGTGACGGTCGCGCCGTGGTGACCACATGCGGGGGATGCTATGCCGATTGCGCCTTTGCGGCCCATGTTGAGGATGGGCGTGTGGCGGCTGAGTTGCCGGTGCCGGGACATCCGTGCGAGGCGCGTGCCCTGTGCGCTCGCGGGCGCCATCGTCTGGGCATGCCGTTTGACGAGCGCGATCGCATTGTGCACCCCATGCGCCGACGAGCTGATGGCTCGGGGTTCGATGCGGTGAGCTGGGACGAGGCGTTCGCGCAGATTGCCGAGCGCCTTTTGGGGATTGTTGACGGGCATGGTCCGCGAGCGCTGGGCATGACGCTCGGCGTGCCCTCGTTCGACCGTTACTGGGCGTATCGTTTTATGCATGCGTTGGGTTCGCCCAATGTGTACGGAGCTGACGGTGCCTGCGAGGTAAGCCGACTTACCGGTTGGGAGCACAGCCTGGGCTATAGTCCCGCCTCCGACCTGGCGCATACCGATTGCATCATGTACCTGGGGCGTTCCATCGTCGATTCGTCGACGATGGGGGCCGTTGATGCGCTCAACGATGCCCGTCGCCGTGGGGCGAAGATTATCGTGGTCGACCCCCGGCGCAGCGGTTCGGCTGCTGTTGCCGATCGCTGGCTGCGCGTGCGTCCGGGCTGCGACTTGGCGCTGTTGTTGGGTATTGTTCACGTGTTGATTGCCGAGGACCTGTACGATCACGAGTTCGTGACCCGCTATACCACGGGCTTTGACGAGCTGGCGCAGGCGGCCCGTGCTTGGACGCCCGAGTGGGCCGAGTCAATGTGCGACGTGCCGGCCGCAGAGATTGTCGCCACGGCGCGCGATCTCGCTGCCGCCGCGCCTGCCGCTGTGGTGGATGCGGGCTTTCATGGTGGCATCGGCATCGCGTATGCCAATAGCACCCAGACCGCACGCGCTATCTGCTTGGTCGATGTGCTGCTGGGCTGTATTGGACATGTGGGTGGCGCGCTCAATCCGCCCACACCGCTTTCACTGGGCGACCTCGATCCCGCTCACTTTGCGACGCCCCCGGCGCCGCGCGGGCCCAAGCTGGGGTCCGAGCGCTATCCGCTGGTCGATCCGGTGCGCGGCCTGTGCACGACTATCGGTCAGTCGATTCTTGCCGGCGATTTGCGTGGGCTTATCGTCTATGCCAGTAACCCCGGTGCGGGCTATGGCAATGCACAGGCTTGGTTGAGTATTTTGCAGCAGCTCGACTTGCTCGTGACGATTGATATTCGCTGGTCCGAGACGGCGCGTGCTTCTGACTTCGTGCTGCCCGACGTGACGTATCTGGAGGCCGACCGCGGTGTGGGCACAGTCGTGCGCGCCAACGATTCGCGCGTGTTCTACCGCAACGCCGTGCTGCCCGTGTTGCATGGCGACACGCGTCCCGGTCGGGAGATTTTTGCCGGTTTGGCTGCGGCCTGCGGCGTAGGTGAGTACTTTCGGTTTACGTCCGACGACCTGGCGGCTGCGCAGGTGGCGCCGTTTGGGATCGATCTGGACGAGCTCAAGGAGCGCGGCTGGGCCGATACGGGCATGGCGCTGCCGACGCGCACGGGTGAGCCGGTGATTCCGCTTGCCGGCGGCAAAATTGCGCTTGCAAGTGACGTATGGGAACGAGCCGGTCTGGGTCGTGTACCCAACTGGATCGCGCCCATGGTGGAGCCCGGCCCGGGGATGTTTCGCCTCATTAGCGGCAACCGTCCCTTTGAGTCGCATACCTCGCGCAGGCTCGCGGCCCAAGGTGCCGCCGAGGCTGGATCGGACCTGGATGCCGTGCAGATGAATGCCGATGCTGCTGCGCACATGGGTATCGCCGACGGTGAGATCGTCGAACTCGTGAGCGATATGGGCCGCGACCGCGTGCGCGTGGAGACGACGCCGTATCTGCATCCGGCGTGCATCTTCACCTCGGCCGCCCCCGGTGGGCGTTCGTTTGGCGCCGATGCCGGTGGCGCTCAGGCCCTGGGCGTCGGGCCACTCGACCACACGCCGCTGCGCTGGGACCCGTTGACGGGTGCCGCGCTTACTCAGGAAAACGCCGTTCGCGTGGAAAAGATCGCAGAGCACGAGGATAATAACGACTGATTGATTCAACAGATTGATTCGGCTGGTTTTGACGAACGGCCGACTGATCTGCCCTTGGTTTTTGAAAGGCTGCACATGAGCGATAGCCAGAACATGTCCGATGAGGTACGCGCCCGCCTTCGCGCTATTCCTTCCGTCAACGAGCTGCTCGCAGAGTGGCCGGTTGTGAAGGCGGCGGGGGAGACCTGCGACGCGGTGGTGCATGCCGCCGTCACGGCCGAGCTTGACGAGGAGCGCGCCGCCATTCGCGCCGGCGCCGCCCCGCGCTCTAAGCGCGACCTGGCCTCGGCCATCGAGTGGCGTGCGCACCGCTCCGCGTTGCCGAGCCTGCGCCCCGCCGTCAACGCTACGGGCGTGGTCATCCATACCAACTTGGGCCGCGCCCCGCTCGCGGAGTCGGCGGCAAAGGCCGTGGCCGAGGTCGCGCGCGGGTACAGCACACTCGAGTACAGCGTGGACACCTGCTCGCGTGGGTCGCGCAAGGAACATGCCGCGCAGCTGATCCGCTCGCTTACCGGTGCCGAGGACGCGCTCGTGGTCAACAACAATGCCGCCGCGGTGCTGCTGGTGCTGGCGACCCATGCCGCAGGCAAAGAGGTCATCGTCAGCCGCGGCGAGCTTGTCGAGATCGGCGGCAGCTTCCGCATCCCCGATGTCATGGCGGCTTCGGGCGCCAAACTCGTCGAGGTCGGCGCCACCAACCGCACGCACCTGGCTGATTATGAGCAAGCCATTACGCCCGATACGGCGATGATCCTCAAGGTCCATCCTTCCAACTATCGTATCGAGGGTTTTCACGAGGAAGTGAGCTCAAGGGAGCTCGCCGCGCTGGCCCATAAGCACGGCCTGCTGTTCTATGAAGACCAAGGCTCGGGCGCGCTGTTGCCCGACGACATCTTGGTGCGCGGCGGCGAAGAAACCACGCCGGCTTCGGTTTCGGCAGGGCTCGATATCGTGTCGTGCTCGGGCGATAAGCTGCTCGGTGCCGCACAAGCGGGCATTATCATGGGCCGTCGCGATCTGGTCCAGGCCTGTGGGTCGCATCCGCTTATGCGCGCCCTGCGCCCGGGCAAGTTGGCGCTCGCGGCGCTCGAGGCCACGCTGCGCATTTACATGGATGGGGCGGATGTGGCCCATCGCGAGGTGCCGGTGCTCAACATGCTCACGCTTCCGCAGACTCATCTGGAGCGTCGTGCACGCAAGCTGCGCGAGCTGATGGTGGCAGGCCTCGATAAGGCTGTCTGCCCGTGTTCCGTGCAGGTGGAAATCGTCGAGGAATCGTCGACCCCCGGTGGTGGCTCGCTGCCTACCGTGGAGTTGCCCACGATGTGCGTTGCCGTGCGTCTTGTTGACGCGCGCCTGTCCGTCGACGCGCTCAAGCGCTCGCTCGTTCAAGACTTCGATACGCCGGTCGTCACGCGAACCTCGCACGATCGCATTTTGTTTGACGTCCGTACGCTCGTGGGCGACCGTGATATCGAGACGGCGGCAACGACGCTCGTCGCGTGCGTTAAGAAGGCGATTGCTCGATGAGTGAGGTTCAGGCGCTGGTGGAGTGTCCCGTTATCGTTGGCACGGCGGGCCACGTTGACCACGGTAAGTCGGCACTGATCGAGGCGCTGACCGGCAAGAATCCCGACCGTCTGGAGGTTGAGCGCCGTCGCGGTATGACCGTGGAGCTTGGCTTTGGCGAGCTGGCGCTGCCGAGCGGCAAGATCGTGGGCCTGGTCGACGTGCCGGGCCACGCGCATTACCTGCGCGCTATGGTGCAGGGTGCCACGGGCATCGACGTGGCCGTGCTGGTGGTTTCGGCCGTCGAGGGCGTGATGCCGCAGACCCGCGAGCACGTGCATGTGCTGGAACTGCTGGGCGTCACACACATGGTGGTCGCGCTGACGATGTGCGACCTGGCTGATGCCGAGATGACCGAGCTTGCCGAGCTTGATGTCGATGACTTTTTGTCGGGTACCGTGTTTGCAGGCGCGCCGATCGTGCCCGTGTCGTCCAAGACCGGCGAGGGGATCGATGACCTACTGGCTGCGCTTGACGAGCAGGTTGCCGCTTGCTGGGATGCTTGCCGTGCCCGTGCCGAGCTCACCGATGCCGCGCCGCGTCTGCCTATCGACCGCTGCTTTACGATTAAGGGCGTCGGTACCGTCGTGACGGGAACGCTGCACGATGCGCCGGTTGCGGTGGGCGACGAGCTGATGGCTTTGCCGTCGCGTACGGTCTGTCGTGTGCGCGGGATTCAGGTGCATGGCGATACGCCGCGCGCGCTGCCCGGGCAACGCGTGGCGCTCAACCTGGTTGGTGACGGTGTCGCGGCACTTGACCGCGGCGAGATGCTGGGCGTGGCAGACCGTTTTGGTCAGACGTTACGCTTTATGATGACGTTCACCTACCTGGGCCGTGAGGGAGCCAAGCCGCGTGTGCTCGAGTCGGGTGCGCGCGTGCACGTGATGGCCGGTACGGCCGAAGTCGTCGGCCGCATCATGCTTTTGGAGGGCGAGGCCCCCATGGCGGTGGGCGAGACCCGTACCGTGCAGGTGCGCCTGGATGATCCACTGCCGCTGCGTGCCGGAGACCGTGCCGTGGTGCTGTCGTATTCGCCCGTGATGCTCATCGGCGGCGGGCGCGTGCTGCTATCGCGCTGCCGTCGTTCGCGCGAGCTTTCTGCCGGCGAGCGCGCACTGTTTGCGGCGCTTGAGTCCGGCGATATTGCGGGCGGTGTGGGAGCTTGGCTAGCGTTGCAGACGCTGCCGGTTACGGCGGTTGATGTTGCCGAGGCTTTGGATCTTGGTGTCGGCGAGGTCGATGCCGCACTGCGCGGGTTGGTGTCGCAGGGCTCTGTTCGCGAGCTTGCTGTGGGTGATGCGGACTACTTGGCGGACGCCGTGGTGCTCGACGCCGTGATGGATACATTGGCGACGACCCTGTCAGCCATGCACACGGCGGCTCCCAAGGAGACGGGCTTTACACCCGGCGCCGTTGCCCATGCTGCGTGGCCTGCCGCTGATGAAGGCGTTGCCGCGGCTCTGATTGCCGAGGGCTGCTCGCGCGGCGTGTGCGCCGCCGAGGGCGCCGAGGTATTCGATCCGCATTCGGCCGCCGCGGCGGCACGCGTGGTACGAGAGGCCTGCGAGCGGATCGTCGCGCTGCTTGACGAGGCCGGTCTGGATGCGCCGACGCTGCCTGAGGTAGGCGAACAGCTGCAGCTCGACCGCGACACCATGACGCGCGCCCTGCGCGAGCTTTCGCTCAATCGCTCGATCGTTAAGGTCGAGCGCGACGTTGCCCTGTCTGCCGCCGCCGAGGCCCATGCGCGTGAGCTCGTCGCCGCCGCCATTGAGGCAGCCGGCGGTGCAGCCACAACGAGCGTGCTGCGTGAGGCTCTGGGCGTGTCGCGCAAACGTGCCATCAGCATCTTGGAGCACCTGGATGCCGTGCGCTTTACGGTGCTCGACAAGGAGGCCGGCGGCCTGCGCTCCCTGCGCTAGGCCGGTCACTCGCTCCCGCCTCCTCAGTTGCGGTGAAATAGTTCCTATTTGGAGGCTTTGGCAGCAAATACAGGAACTATTCCACCGCAACTTCTTGTTTGTCTTTTTGGGATGGAGCAGTTTCGGTTTGGTAAAATACCGGCGCACTTGGGAACGGATGGGCTCCGGTGGGCTCCGCGGTCCTCAAAACCGTTGCGAGGCGTGCAAAACGTCTTGGATGTGTTCGATTCACATACGTTCCCGCCATACGCTACCAGCGCTTTTGTGCTCGCGGTCTTGCTGCGTGCCGCAAAGGCGCTGTTTTGTTTTTGCACGAG
>DBFAZJ010000100.1:0-4702 GCA_048244295.1 Collinsella sp. | reverse complement strand
GATCGCGCGAGCGGCCAGACGTCGTTCTTCGATATGTTTGGCGACGTTGAGGGCTCGGGCTTTGAGGTGAGCGTGCCCGATCCGGATGGCCAGGAGTGGGACCGCCACCTTAAGCTGAGCCAGGAGAAGGAGGTTCTGGGCATCTATGTCTCGGACCACCCGCTGCGCCCGTTTGAGTATGCACTTAGCAAAGCGCGCGACTTCTCGTTCTCGCAGATCGACACCGGCTACGAGGTGCAAAACCCCACGGGCGGTACCATCAACCAGGAGATTCCCGAGGGCAAGGCGCTGTGGTGGGCCGGTATGGTCTCGAGCGTGTCCAAGCGCGTGACCAAAAACGGCGACCCCATGGGCATCGTGCAGCTCGAGGACATGGAAGGCGAGGCCACCGTCGTGGTGTTCCCCAAGACCTATAAAGAGGCCGAGGGGTACCTGTACGGCGAGGTCGATCCCGAGACCGGTGCACAGCTGTCCGATGCGTTTGTGCGCATTAAGGGCAAGCTCGAGCGCTCGGACCGCGGCGACCAGATTATCGCGCAGGAGATCGTGCCGCTAGAGCTTAACGAGGAGAACAACAAGCCCAAGGTGTTTGAGGTCATGGTGCCCAACAGCCGCTTTAGTCAGGGCAATATGGCGCGTCTGGCCACGGTGCTTACCGCCAACCCGGGCGGCGACCGCGTAGAGATCTTTATCGAGCAGGTGGACGGGCGCGTACTGCGTGCCGAGGTACCGGCCAAGGTCAACGCACGCTCGATTCCGCTGTTGGCAGAGGCAAAGGCCATCGTCGGCAACCAAGGCAGAGTGACGGTGATCTAAGGGCGACCTTGCTGGTTCGCGCGGGATTGGAGGAAGTGATGGCGCAGGGGACGTTTGTGCAGGCGCTTCGTAAGGAGGCGGCGCTCGGCAGTACCTTTATGAAGGGGCGCTCGCTCATGCTCAACGGCGCCGTGCTGTCGTTTGAGGACTCCGGCTCGCGCTTCTCCAAAAACGTGCACATCGAGGGTACAGTGCGCGGCTCGCGCGGCGACCTGTACAAGACGCACGTGGCACTCGACATGGACGAGCACGAGGTTGTCGACTACGATTGCGATTGCCCGGCCGCCTTCCGCTATTCCGGCATGTGCAAGCACGCCATCGCCACGGCGTTGGCGTATCTGGATGCCAGCGGCGCCGAGCCCGTCGAGGGTTTGCGCACGCCGGTCCGCACGTTTACAGTATCGCCCGCACAGTCCAAGCAGCCCACGCGCCCCGCGCCCACCGCATCTGCGGTCAACCCCAACTTTCCCTTCCCGGCGCCCGTCCCCACGAGCCCGAGCCTTGTGGCGGCGCTTTCCGACCTTTCGGACGCGCGCATGGACGAGCTCGTGGCCATGCGTCGCAAGCTCGCCGGCACCATTGACCCCGATGCGCTCAAAGCGGTGCTGGAGCCCTCGCTGGTGCCGTACTACAATCCGCTGTTTGCCGATCGCTTTAACTGGGCGCTCGAGTTTCGCATTCGCTGCGGTTCGGTGTCCTACGTGGTTAAGGATATCGACGGCATGGCCGATGCCTATGTGCGCGGCGGTACGTTCTCCTATGGCAAGAAGCTTACGTTTGCCCATGTGCCCGAGGCTTTCGATGACGTGTCGACAAAACTGCTCGACTTTGTCGCAATGACGGTCGCCTACCTGAGCGACATCACGAGTTCGCGCTCGGCATCGTACGACTTTGCCCGCAGCGGCTTTGTCGCCGAGCGTCAGCTGCCGGTATCTGAGCATTCCATCGTGTCCGTGCTGGACCTGCTGCGTGGCAGGACCATGTCCTTTGAGCCTGCTTGGTCGCGGGGGACGACGACGCATCGCGCCTACGAGGTGGCAGTCGAGCCATCGCCGCAGGGGGAGGGCGAAGTCCCGGCTAAGCGCCCGCCGCTCCTTGCCGCCAAGATTGCACCGGCGGCGGGAGGCAGCTATGACCTGCGCCTTCCGGCCGATATGTACTGCTTTGTCGCTGGTGACGCAGCCTATCTGGTCGATACGCGCCGCGCGCGCCGTACCGACACGGCGTTTGCCCAGCATGCGGCACCGTTCCTGTCGCGCTTGTTGCCCTGCCGCACGCCGGTCCATATCGCCGCCGACCAGGTGGGCGAGTTCTGCCGCATGGCGCTGCCTATCTTGCGCGACTACACCGACCTGACCGCCCCCGCCGCGCTCGATGCCGTGGCGCCCGAGCCGAGCTTTGCCATGGCGATTGGCGTCGACGATGGCCTTGTGACCTGCAAGATTACAGTGGCCTACGGCGCTTGGTCGGCAGATCTCTTTAGTCTTGGTGCTCCGGGTAGTCCTTTCGAAGAGCAACGCCCCGGCGTTCCGCCCCGCGATACGGTGGCGGAGTTTCGCGTTATGGACACGGCGGCCCTGTACTTCGATTTCTACGAGGGCGGCCTGGCGTTTGAGGAGCGCGATGATGAGAGCTTGTTCCACTTGCTGACCGAGGGCCTGTCTGCCTTGTCCGAGCTGGGCGAGGTCATGCTCAGTGATCGTCTGCGCCAGATCTCGGTGCGCCCCGCGCCCAAGCTTTCGGTGCGCGCGACCGTCAAGAGTAACCTGCTCGACGTCGAACTGGGCGCAAGCGGGCTCTCGTCGGCCGACCTTGCCATCTATCTCGATTCGTATAAGCGCCACCAGACGTTTGCGCGCCTCACGTCGGGCGACATCATTCGCCTGGACGAGGGAGCGCGCGCCGCGTTTGGCCTTGCCGAGGACTTGGGCGTCGATGCCGTCGACCTGCTCGATGGCGTGTCGCTTCCTGCGTCGAGCACCCTGTTCGTCGACAGCATGCTTGCGCGCACGCCCGAGCTCGAAGCCGATCGCGACGCTGCATTCCGTCGCACCGTTGAACGCCTGGACACGCTCGGCAAGATGGACTTTACGGTGCCGGCCTCGCTCAAGGCCACACTGCGCGGCTATCAGGTCGACGGCTACCAGTGGCTCGGCTCGCTCGAGCATCTGGGCCTTGGCGGCATTTTGGCCGATGATATGGGTCTGGGCAAAACACTGCAGATGATCGCACATATCCTGGCGCGCGTGGAGGCGGGGGACGCTAAGCCCACGCTCGTGGTATGCCCCGCGTCGCTCGTGTACAACTGGGCTGCCGAGTTGGAGCGCTTCGCTCCCTCGCTTGATGTGTGTGCCATCGTGGGCGCCAAGGCCCAGCGTCGCGTGCAAATTGCCGGTGCCGCCGAGCACAACGTGGTCGTGACGTCGTATGACCTCATGCGTCGCGACATCGACGAATATGTCGAGCAGGACTTTGCCCGCGTAGTGCTCGACGAGGCCCAGTACATTAAAAACCCGCTCACGCAGGTGGCGCGCGCCGCCAAGCGCCTGCCGGCCGGCGTGCGCTTTGCCTTGACGGGAACGCCCATCGAAAACCGCCTGTCCGAGCTTTGGAGTATCTTCGACTTTTTGATGCCGGGTCTTCTGGGCACGCGCGACTCATTTGCCAAGCGCTTTGAGAGTCCCGTCGAACATGCCGAGGGCGACAGTGCCGCTCGTCTGCAGGCGCTCGTGTCGCCGTTTGTGCTGCGTCGCGTCAAGGAAGATGTGGTGGCCGACCTGCCCGAGAAGATCGAGGATACGGTGATGGCGCAGCTTGCCGGCGAACAGCGCAAGCTCTACCTGGCCAACCAAGACCGCATCGCCCAGCAGGTGCAGCACCGCGAGGCCGGGGAGTTTAAGAAAGATAAGCTCAAGGTGCTTGCCGAGCTCACCAAGCTGCGCCAGATCTGCTGCGACCCGCGTCTTCACTACGAGGATTACAAGGCGGGGAGCGCCAAGCTCGATACGTGCATGGAGCTCGTGCACGGCGCACTCGACGGCGGGCATCGCATCCTGTTGTTCAGCCAGTTTACGGGTATGCTCGATATCATCGGCAAGCGCCTGGCCAAGGAGGATATCGCCTTCCTTAAGCTCACGGGTGCGTCGTCTAAGGAGAGCCGCGCCAAGATGGTTGCGCAGTTCCAGGCAGGCGAGGTGCCGGTGTTCTTGATTTCGCTCAAGGCGGGCGGTGTTGGTCTTAATTTGACGGCTGCCGACGTGGTCATCCACTACGACCCGTGGTGGAACGTGGCGGCGCAGGACCAAGCGACTGACCGCGCGCATCGTATTGGCCAGCAACATACCGTGACCGTGTACAAGCTCATCGCCAAGGACACGATCGAGGAGCGCATCATGCAGATGCAGGAGTCCAAGCGCGATCTGGTCAACAGCGTGCTCGGCGGCGACGGCATCTCGTCGGCACTGTTCACGCGCGAGGATGTTCTGGCGCTGCTCGGCGGCGACGGGCGCTAGCCGCGCGCGGGGTGGGACTGCTGGAGCGGGCAGGACGGTCGACGCATTTTGGCCCGACCGCTTGCCTGATCCGTTATGTGTTCATTTGCAATGCCGTGGATGGTTTGTCTGCCTTTGGGCATAAGAACCATCAAGAACATTGGCACATCAGCAAAGGAGAACATCATGGCGAAATTCTTTAAGGACCCCGACGGCAAGCTCATCGCCGCCCTTGGCGACGACGTTGCGACTCCTGCCGGTTGCACGGAACTGACTGCAAACACTGAGGACGCGGCGCACGAGAAGCACGTGCCTGTTGTCGAGACCGAGCGCGACGGTCACGTGATTCGCGCACGCGTTGGCTCGGTCGAGCACCCCAGCCTGCCCGAGCACTA
>DBFAZJ010000099.1:0-1648 GCA_048244295.1 Collinsella sp. | reverse complement strand
TCGCAGTTGGGGCTGATATCCATGGCAAGCGAGATATGGAAGTTCGGGCGGCCGTCGACGACGGCCTTGGTGTACTCGGCGATCTTGCAGTTGAGCACGTCGGCCGCGGCTTCATAGCCGGGCTTGATGGCGTCCTGGTTGCACACGCCGATGCAGCGGCCGCAGCCCACGCAGCGATCGTGGTCGATGGTGGCCACGTGCACCGTGCGAGTAGCGCCGCTGGCAAGCTCGCGCTCGCGGGTGTCGTCGAACGAGATGGCGTTGTGCGCGCAGATCTTTTCGCAGGCACGGCAGCCAACGCAGTGCTCGGTCGCAACGTTCGGCTTGCCGGCGGCATGCTGCTCCATCTTGCCGGCGCGGCTGCCGCCACCCATACCCAGGTTCTTCATGGCGCCACCAAAACCGGCTTGCTCATGGCCCTTAAAGTGGGTGAGGCTGATCACAATGTCGGCGTCCATGAGCGCCTGACCGATCTTGGCCTCGTGCACGTACTCGCCGCCCTCGACCGGGACGAGCGCCTCGTCGGTACCCTTGAGGCCGTCGGCGATGATGATCTGGCAGCCCGTGGCATACGGGGTAAAGCCGTTCTGGTAGGCGGTGTCGATGTGCTCGAGCGCGTTTTTGCGGCTACCAACGTAGAGCGTGTTGCAGTCGGTGAGGAAGGGCTTGCCGCCCAGCTCCTTCACGACATCCGCGACGGCGCGGGCGTAGTTGGGGCGCAAAAAGCTCAGGTTGCCCAACTCGCCAAAGTGAATCTTAATGGCGACGAACTTGTTCTCAAAGTCGATCTGCTCAATACCGGCGTGACGGATGAGGCGCTTGAGCTTGTCGAGCTGGCTCTCGCGAGCATGCGTGCGCAGGTTCGTAAAGTACACCTTGGCGGGTGCGGCGGGTGCGGCTGCGGTCATAGATCTATCCCCTCGGTCTATATGGCGTTACAGACATAAGAGGATGGTACCCGCTGAAGTAGGGTCAAAGTCAAGCGCGAAACCCAGTCGTTGGGGACAGACTTAAATGACTGAAACCACTCATTGGGGACAGACTTAAATGAGTGCCTCGCCACCTGGCAGCTAAGGACGCTCCTTTCCCGCCGGAAGCTGGGGACAGTCCTTGCCAGCCCAGCCGGCGAGCTGGCAAATCGGCAAAGACCGTCCCCGATGACTAGTCGTTTAAGAACGTCCCCGATGACTACTCTTGGACTTTGAGGGCTTCGGCCAGGCTGACGCGCTTGATGGAGCGCGTGTGCAGCAGCGCCACGACCAGGTAGGTCGCAAAGCCAATGCCGACGCATGCAGCCATGGACCAAGCGGGCACGTAGATCTCGATATTGCCGTTGTAGGCGAGCAGCATCGAGCGGAAGATGGCCGTGAGCGAGCCAATAATGACCGGCAGGCTCAGCACGAGCGACGCCGCCACGCACAGCGTAATCGAGCGGATGTACAGATGCGAGATCTCGCTATCGCGATAGCCAAAGACTTTCATGTAGCTGATCGAACGGGCGCTGTGGTCGATCACAGCCTTGGTCAGCAGGTACATAAACAGCAGGAAGATGAACACCGCAAGCCCAACCATCATTCCGATCATTTTGCTCATCATGCCGATGAACTGGTCACCCACGGCGCGCATGTCGTCGGGCGTGGTGTCGCCG
>DBFAZJ010000098.1:0-10527 GCA_048244295.1 Collinsella sp. | reverse complement strand
GCGCCAAACACAAAGGTAAAGATCACGCCAAAGTACAGCAGGCCGTTTTCCAAAAAGCCGCGCCTGTGGGTGATGATGTAATCGTCCACGTTTTGCAGCGCGTTGCGCAAGTTGCCGATGCACATGGTCGTAGCGATGCCGTGACCGTGGATCTTGCGGAAGCTCTCGACCTGCATGCCGCAGGCAAACGAGGTGAGGCAGTTGGCGAGCAGGTTGAAATTGCCGCCCGGGATAAAGCTCACGCCCAGCAAGATGACGGCTTCAAAGAACACCGTCACCTGACGCCAGTGGATCACGCTGCCAAACCGTTCGTGTACCAGATCGGCAAGCATAATGCCCACGGCAAACGACACCACGGGGAAGAAATAGCGTCCCGCCAGCACCCAATTGCCCTCCGAAATGCTCACGCCCACCAGCAAGATGTTGCCCGTCTGCGCGTTGGCGAAAACATGGTCGCGCCCAATGTACGAATAAACGTCCATAAAGCCACCGGCAAGCGCCAAGATGATGCCCAGCTCAATAGACTCCGATATCTGTTTGGCACGCTGCATCGCCGTGCATCCTCCTTGTTGACGACTCTCTCGTGCGTTGGCGGAAACATAACCGCCGTTCATACTGTAACCCATTGACAACATGGCGTGCGCGCGAGACGACCCCTTCGACACAGGGATACACAGTCTGGAAACAAACGCCACCCGCATCGACGCGCCAATCTGCCAGCTCATGTACTCCACCAGTCTTTTTAGCCCCGTCCCAAAAAGACTGGTTACAATTACGTGCAGCATACAGACACCGGGAGGGATCGTGGCAAAAAAGCCTCAGCACGCTCAGAACAGCCAACGCGGACAGCAGGGCAAACAGGGTCAGCAGCAAAAGCGCGGCGGCAAGGCGCAGGCCACGGTCGCCCGCGCCAAGCATTCCCAAGCGACGCCCGCCCGCCCCTGGCGCCCGGGCCGCGACAAATTTCTCCCCGTCAGTCGCGCCGATATGAATGCGCGCGGCTGGGACCAGTGCGACTTCGTCTATATCTGCGGTGATGCCTACGTGGACCATCCGAGCTTTGGCATGGCTATCATCAGCCGCGTACTCGACGCGCACGGCTACAAAGTGGGCATCATCTGCCAGCCCGACTGGACCGACCCTGCCAGCATCACCGTGCTCGACGAACCGCGCCTGGGCTTTCTCGTCAGTGCCGGCAACATGGACTCCATGGTCAACCACTATTCAGTGACCAAGCACCGCCGCCACACCGACGCCTATACTCCCGGTGGCGAGGAGGGGCGCCGTCCCAACCGAGCCGTCACGGTCTACGGCAACCTCATCCGCCAGACGTTTAAGGACATCCCCATCATCATCGGGGGCATCGAGGCGAGTCTGCGCCGTCTGGCCCACTACGACTACTGGCAGGACAAGCTTAAGCGTTCGGTACTGCTCGACTCGGGCGCCGACATTCTCATCTACGGCATGGGCGAGCACGCGATTGTCGAGATCGCCGACGCGCTCGACGCGGGGCTGCCCGTCGATCAGATCACCTATATCAACGGCACCGTTTACCGCACGGGTTCGCTCGACGAGGTCTACGACTACGACCTGCTGCCCAGCTGGGACGACCTTGCCGCCGACAAGCTCAACTACGCCCGCAGCTTTAACGTGCAGCAGCAAAATATGGACCCTATCACCGGCCATCGCTTGGTAGAGCCATATCCCAACAGCGTGTACGTGGTGCAGAACCCGCCGTCGGCAACACTCACCACCGACGAGATGGACGAGGTTGCCGAACTCCCCTACGCACGCGATTGGCATCCCGACTACGACGCGGCAGGCGGCGTGCCGGCCTTTGCCGAGATCAAGTTTTCCATTAGCTCCAACCGCGGCTGTTTTGGCGAGTGCTCGTTTTGCGCGCTCACCTTCCATCAGGGCCGCGTACTGCAGATGCGCAGCCACGATTCGATCATGCGCGAGGCCGAGCTGCTCACGCGCGATCCCGAGTTTAAGGGCTACATCAACGACGTGGGTGGACCGACGGCCAACTTTAGCCGCCCCGCCTGCGACAAGCAGCTCAAGCACGGCGTGTGCAAGAACAAGCGCTGCCTGTGGCCGAGCGTGTGCAAGAACATGGTGGTCGACGAGAGCGGCTACACACAGCTGTTGCGCGACCTGCGCCAGCTGCCGGGCGTCAAGAAGGTCTTCGTGCGCAGCGGCATCCGTTTTGACTACACCATGGCCGATGCCTCGGACGAGTTTTTACGCGAGCTGCTGGAACACCATGTCTCGGGCCAGCTGCGCGTAGCGCCCGAGCACGTGAGCGACGCGGTACTGTCCGTGATGGGCAAGCCGAGCCGAGCTGTCTACGACGCATTCTGCCGTAAATTTGAACGCTTGAATCGCGAATACGGACTCAAGCAGTACGTGGTGCCGTACCTTATCTCGAGCCACCCCGGCTCGACCATGAAGGAAGCCGTGGACCTTGCCGAGGCCGTGCGCGACATGGGCTACATGCCCGAGCAGGTGCAGGACTTCTACCCTACGCCGTCCACCATGTCGACCTGCATGTACTACACCGGCGTGGACCCGCGCACCATGGAGCCGATCTACGTGGCGCGCGACCCGCACGAGAAGGCCATGCAACGCGCGCTCATCCAGTATCGCAAGCCCGAGAACTACAAGCTGGTACGTGAGGCGCTGGAGAAGGCCGGCCGCCGCGATCTGATCGGCTACACCAAGCATTGCCTGATCCGTCCCGTGCCGCCGCGACCGGGCGAGACGTCTGCTGGCGGCGGACATGGCGCCGGCAATAAGGGCGGCAAGGCCCACGGTGGCGCTGGCGGCGCCGGCAAGGGGCCTAAGGGCAGCAAGGGTCACGGCGGCATGTCGCGCGCGCAGAACACTGCCGGCCGCAACCGCGCGGCCCAGGGACGGCAGGGCGCCAACGGAGGCGGCAGGCGCAACTAAGGCAGCGGTGCCGTCGCTATGTCCGTCTCGCATGCGTGGCGCAGTGAGCGCATCGCCTCCACGAGGATGATGCCGGCGATGGCAACCGTGACCGCCACGTCGAGCGGCGTGTTCACAAACCAGAGCAACGTCATGAGATACGACCCGGCATTAAAGGCAAAGTGCAGCAGGATCGTGTAGCGGAGCTTTCCGGTCGTCACGAGCACCCAACCAAAGATGAGGCCGGCGGCACCCGCGTAGCAACCCTGCACCCAATTCATGTGCATAAAACCGAAGATTGCCGCCTGCAGCACAATCGCCGCGGCAATACCCCACGTACTTGGGGCCGCCCAGGGCACCATGGCGCCGTCCTGCGCGCTCGCACGACGCCGGCGCTTCCAAAGTGGGCGGCACTGCGGATTAAACGCTCGGAGCGAAAACTCAAAAATAATGCCGCGCACCAGCAGCTCTTCACAAAATGGGGCGCCGAGCACCGTAGTCAGGACGGCGAGATAGCTGGTGTCGCCCATGCCTGTTTCCTCGACAAGCTCGCTGTAGTCGGCCGCGGCCTCGGGCAACAGCGACAGCGCGGCGTCGGTCACGTAACCAACGACCACCTGCAGGGCAAGGCCAATCACGATAACGCAGGCGATGCGTTTCCACGCCCCACGCGCTCCCCCGCCGAGCGGGTGCTCGCTTTGCCGGCGTGCCATAAACGAACGCGGCCACAGATAACGCCACCACAGCAGCGCCATCAAAAACGACGCCATCTGCGCGGCAGCCTGAAGCAATTGAATGTCGAGGTCATCGATCGAAAAACCCATGAACACTGACGCGACGCCCAGAGCGGAAAACAAAACCACGCTCAGGGCAATATCGGCAGCGACGACGCCAAAACAGGCAAGCGCCCAAATCATCGCATTGAGCATGCCGACCTCCTCCCGACGACTAGTCATTGGGGACGTTCTTCAACGACTAGCTGTTGAGGACACTCTTTGCCAAAGGCCCCGTTGGGCGAGATGTCAAACGGAAAGGTGCCGCAGCGATTGAACGCGGCGATAAACATGCGGATGGCGTTGGACGGCGTGGTGCCCACGAGCTGAGTTGCCGCCGCGAAGGCTGCCTTCTCCTCGGGCAAGACCTTCGCGACTACGGGGGTCATGTGTTCTGCCATGGCGCTTCCTTTTTGAAACGACGGTAGTGCGGATAGATGCGGGCCACGCGGCTGGGCGACGGGCTGTGAAGGCAACCCGATTGGCCCGCATCCGGAGTTTGTTTCTGCGGCGTTGGTATTACTTGGTATTCCTAAGTATTACCCCGCAGATAGAATACCACACCCGACCCCATGGGAACGGAGGAAAACGAATCATTTTGTAGCTGAGTTAGTATTTAGAGCGTGATGATGTCCGAGATATCGAGGGCCTGAGCGTCGGCGACATCGTGCGTGGCGAGCAGGAGCATGCGGCCGTCGAGCAGGTCGAGCACGACCTCGGCGCATGCGTCGCGTGCGGCGGTATCTAGACCGGTAAAGGGCTCGTCCAGAATAACGGCGCCGCCCGGGCACAGCAGGACTCGAGCGATCTCGACGCGACGGCGCTGCCCGCCCGAAAGCTCGGCCACGCGAGCATGCACGTCGATCCCTGGCACCAGCAGGCGCAGCAATGCCGCGGCGCTCGAAGCATCCACGCGCGCATCGGCGCACACCAACACGTTATCCAGCGCCGAGGCGGATTCGACCAAGCGTGCATCCTGAAACACCATCGAGCACGGCGCGGACTCCCCCGCCGCTAGCGCAAGCAGCGTCGACTTGCCCGCACCCGAAGCACCCATCACACAGATACGCCCGCCCGCGGGCACGTTGAGCGCCAGACCGTCCAGTGCCGGAGCCCACGGCGCGCGATCGCCCACGGCAAGCGCAAGCTCCGCCGCAGCGCCATCGCTCGCAGCCCCCGCACGCCCGCGCAGTCCATGCCCATGCGCCCGCACGGCCGCGCGCCACGCCACGGGCCCCGAAACCCGCAGAAGCCACACCAGCACGCGCTCACACGCCCACGAGGCGGCTACGACCAACACGGTCCACGCCAGCAGATCAGCCGTCTCAATCAAAAGCTTTGCCTGATAGATGCGCTCACCCACGGTGCCCACCGCCATGCCGATCAGCTCGGCTGCCACGCCGGCCTTCCAGCTCATGCCGATCACGGCGCGGGCGCACGAAAGCACAAACGGCAGCACCTCGCGCCAGGTATGGACGCAAAACAGGCGCCAGCCGCGCACGCCATGCAGACGGAACATCTGCTCCAGCGGTTTATCCACTTGTGCCAAGCCCTCGGCCAGCGAAAAATACACGCCCGGCAGCGCCATCAAAAAGACCGCCGCGATGCTCACGCGCGCCGACCCCAGCCAAATGAGCAGCAGGACCACCACGCAGGCGACCGGCGTCGCCTTTACAAACGACAGTGCCGGAGCCACCAGGTGCGCAAACGCCCGCGAACGTGACGAAATCCCGGCAAGCACGCCACCACACGCCGCGGCAAGCGCCAGCCCGCCCAGTATTCGCGCGCCCGAGCCCGCCAAAATCGCCCAGGTACCGCCATCGCGCACCAGGCGCAGCAGCGCCAGGGCAACAACACCCGGCCCAGGCAAGATCAACGGCTGCGCCACCAGCGCCGCCACCAGCATCCACGCGGCAAGCCAAAAGGCGGCGACGGCACCTGCTGCCGCCACCGCCTTCATACGCTCCGTCATTTGTCGAGCAAACGCACGCACGGGCTACTCCATGTAGTAGAAATCGTCAGCCGGGAGCTTGCCACCCACGGCGCTCGCGTCCGCATCGGCCAGCACCTGCAGGTACCCACCGAGCGCCGCCTTCATATCCTTCCCCGTCTGGCGCACGAGCATGCACCCGGGAATCGCCTTTTCGGCAATCGTGGCGTTATCCACGATGCCTGCATCGACCACGGCCTGCGCCCAGTCCGCCGGCGCCGCGTTCACGGCCTTCACGCTCGCCGCATGGCAGCTCAAGAATTCCGTCACGGCCTCGGGATGCTCCTCGGCAAAGGCACGGCGCACCACGGTCACGCCCGTCAGCAAACGGGAGCCCGTGTCACCCGCCAGTTCGTCCCACACATCAGTCAGGCTCACCGGTGCCGACAGCTTGCCCTCGCTCTTGGCGATGGCAGCGGTCTTGAACGGCTCCGGCAGCACGCCCACGGCGGACGGGTCGGCAAGCAGGGCCGACAGCACCTCGGTGGGCTCGCTCTTAAACTCGAGCGCCACCTGGCCGGTCAGGCCCGCGCGCTCCAGCAGGTAGTTCATGACGTACTCTGGCGTGGTGCCCTTGCCCGTCATGTAGACGGTGCGACCCGCCAGATCGCCAAACGAGGTCACACTCGCGTCGCCCGTCACCACGTTCAGCACGCCCAGCGTGTTGATGTCGATGACCTGCACCGCGCCCTCGGTCTTGTTGTAGAGCACGCTCGCCACGTTGGCCGGCACCAGGGCAATGTCGATATCGCCCTGAATGACCTTGGGCACAATCTCGTCGGCGGCGGTGTTGATCGCAAAGTCGAACTCATTGTCCGTCTCGCCATCGGCCGCCCGGTCCATAAACTGCACCAGACCAATCGAGGTCGGCCCCTTGAGCGAGGCGACGTGCACCTCGACCGGCTCCGCAGCAGCACCGGCGCCGTCTGTGGCAGCCGAGCCCGCGGCGGACCCGGCACCGGCAGCCCCGCCGCCACAGCCCGCGAGCGCAAGCGACAGGGCGCCCGCAGCGAGCGCCGAGGCAAACCCCCGGCGCGACATCTCAACATTAAACGCGCGCATCGCTAGCACGTCCCCTCGTTAGGCATCGTCCATGCGTGATGGTCGGTATGCAGCAGCTCCTCGGCCAGCGGCGAGAACGGCTCGCCCAAGAACTCGCGGTAGCATGCCTGGACATCGGGATTCTCGTGCGAGAAGCGAATATCCGCAGCAGCATCCAAGCCCCACAGCACCTGGCCGCGCTCGGCTGCCAGCTCACAGCCGTCATGGATGGGCTGACCGCCGCCACCGACACAGCCGCCCGGGCACGCCATGACCTCAACGAAGTCATAGCTCACGCGGCCGTCGCGAATCGCGTCGAGCAGGCGGGCGGCGTTGCCCAGCCCGTGCGCCACGGCGACGCGTACCTTGGTGCCATCGATATCGGTCACGGCTTCCTTCCAGCCGTCCAGGCCGCGCACATCGGTAAAGAAGTCGGCGTCGGGGTTCTTGCCCGTCACCAGGTAATAGGCCGAGCGTACGGCGGCCTCCATCACGCCGCCCGTGGCGCCAAAGATCACACCTGCGCCCGTGCCAAAGCCCAGCGGCGTGTCGAGCGGCTCCTCAACCAGCGTATCCACGCTCACGTGGCTCGCGCGGACCATGCGCACCATCTCGCGCACCGTCAGTGCAACGTCCACATCGGGCGTGCCGTCCTCGCCCACCATGCTCGGCAGCGCGCACTCGGCCTTCTTGGCCGTGCACGGCATCACGGACACCACAAACAGGCGCTCGGGCTCCACGCCCAGCACCTTGGCGTAGTAGGTCTTGGCGATGGCGCCGAACATCTGCTGCGGCGACTTGGACGTGGACAGGCTGTCGACAAACTCGGGGTAACGCGCCTTCACAAAGCGTACCCAGCCCGGGCAGCAGCTCGTGAACATGGGCCAGCTGCGGCTGTCGCCCTCGCCCTTGGCGGCCTTACCCAGGCGCTCGAGCAGCTCGGAGCCCTCCTCCATAATGGTGAGGTCGGCCGAGAAATCGGTGTCGAACACGTACTCAAAGCCCACGCGGCGCAGCGCACAGGCCAGGCGCTCGACGGTGGCCTCATCGCGCGGAATGCCGAGCTCCTCGCCCCAGGCGCTACGCACGGCCGGCGCAATCTGCGCCAGCACGATCTTGTCGGGATCGGCGATGGCGTCGAACACGGTCTCGGTATCGTCACGCTCGCGCAGGGCGCCCGTCGGACAATGCGTGATGCACTGACCACACGCGACGCAATCGGTCTTGCCGATCGGCGCACGCCCGCGGGTGCCCACGGCGGTATGCGTGGCGCGGTTGGTCAGGTCCCAAATCCCTAAGCCCTGCACGCTCTCGCACACCTTGATGCAGCGCATGCATTTAATGCACTTGTCGTTATCGCGGATGATGGGGAAATCGAAGTCCCAGCCCTCGCGCGCCAGGTGCTGCTCGTACGGCAGATAGAAGATGCCCAGGTCGTTGGCGATGGTCTGCAGGTTGCAGTTACCACTGCGCACGCAGCTCGTACAGCGCGAGTCGTGTTGGGACAGTAGCAGCTGCACGTTGGTGCGACGCGCCTCGCGGGCCTTGGGGCTGTTGGTGTGGACCACCATGCCGTCGAGCACGTAGTTGTTGCAGGCGGCAACCAGCTGGTCGCAGCCCTCAACCTCGACCACGCACACGCGGCAGCCGCCGATCTCGTTTAGATCGCGCAGGTAGCACAGGGTGGGAATCTGGATACCGACGGACTTGGCCGCGTCCAGGATCGTGGTGTGCTCGGGCACCACGACCTCGCAATTATCGATAGTGAGCTTGACCATGTTGAGTGCTCCGCTTTCGGTGTTGTCGCCGACGGTGGTTTTGTTGAGCTCTACCATTCCAGGTTCCTCCCTCCGCGGAACGCGCCAAAGCCAAAGTGGTCGCAGCGCAGGCAGCGGCTCGCCTCCTGGCGCGCCTCCTCCTCGGTGAGACCCTGCTCGACCAGATTCCAATCGTGAATGCGCTCGCCGGCCTCGCGCTCGCCCAGCTCGCAGCGGCCGCACTCGTGCTTGCCCTTAAACTGCACGGTCGGCAGCTCCACGTCGAGCTTGATCTTGTGGTCAAAGCCCAGGTAGCGGTCGATGTTTGCCGAAGCCACGCGGCCGGCGTTGATGGCACGGATGACGGTGGCGGGGCCGGTCTGGCAGTCGCCGCCCACAAAGACGTTGGCGAAGCCGGGGGCGCGCAGGCAGGCGTCGGCGGCGAGCCGGCCGCGGTTGGCCTGCATGCCGAACTCCTCGAACGGGGCGGACTCGATGTCCTGCCCCACGGCCACGAGCACCACGTCGGCCGGCACGCACAGCGGCGGCTTCTCGGCGTCGACCGGAGATGGGCGCCCCCCGCGGATGGGGCCGGTCATCTGCGGCTGCATGGCGAGGCCGGCGCAGCGGCCCTCCCCGTCCACCTCCACGGAGAGCGGCGCCATGAGGGTGAGCAGCTCCACGCCCTCCTCCACGGCGGCCTCGACCTCGCTCGCCAGGGCGGTCATGTCCTCGCGGCGGCGGCGGTACACCACGGCCACCTCGCGCGCGCCGGCGCGCACCGAGGTGCGCGCGCAGTCCATGGCGACGTGGCCGCCGCCCACCACCACCACGCGCTTGCCCGCGAAGTCGGGCGTCGCGCCGTCGCCTATCGCGCGGAGCAGGTCCACGGCCGATGAGACGCCCGGCGCGTCGTCGTGCGGCAGGCGCAGCGACTTGCCGGCGTGCGCCCCGACCGCCACGTACACGGCGTCGTACGCGGCGGCGAGGTCGGCCATCTCCCGCGCGCCGACGGGGCTCTCGAGGCGCACCTCGATGTCGCCGGCACCCAGGATGGCGCGGATGTCCTCGTCGAGCCGCTCGCGCGGGAAGCGGTAGGCGGGGATGCCGTAGCGCATCATGCCGCCGAGCTGCCTGCGCGCCTCGAACACCGTGACGGAGTGCCCCATGAGCGCAAGGAAGTACGCGCAGGTGAGGCCGCTCGGACCGCCGCCCACCACGGCCACGCGCCTGCCGGTCGCGGCGGCCGTGCGGGGCGTGGGAACCCGGTCGGCCGGAGCATGGTCCACGGCGTAGCGCTTGATGCCGCGGATGTTGACGGGGGCGTCGACGAGCGTGCGGCGGCAGCGCTCCTCGCAGGGGTGCTCGCAGATGAGCGCGCAGGCAGTGGGGAAGGGGTTGTCCTTGCGGATCATGGCGACCGCGCCGGCGTAGTCCCCCTCGGCCACGAGCGCGATGTAGGCGGGCACGTTCACGTGCGCCGGGCACAGCGCCTCGCAGGGCAGCTGCTGGGCGACGCCGTCCTGACACGCATGGCGCGGCCCCACGTGGCTCGCGTACTCGTCGGCATAGGCGTCGAGCCCGGCGAGGAAGGAGCGGGCGGCCTCGTAGCCGATGGCGCAGTCGCTCGTGTCGCGGATCGTCTCGGCGAGCGCGCGCATGGCGGCGAGGGTGTCCTCGTCGGCGTCGGCCGCGCAGTTCACCACGCGCTCGAGCATGCGCGCGAGCTGCGGCAGGCCGTCGCGGCACGGCACGCACTTGCCGCACGTCTGGGCGGCGCCGGCCTGCAGCAGCGAGAGCTGCACGGCGAGCGGGCAGATGCCCGGGGGCGTCGCCCCCACGCGCCGGACGAACTCGCCGAGCGAGGCGGCGAGGCGGCCGTCGGTTCCCGCGGCGGGCGTCGTCTCTAGCATGCCTTCCCCAGTCTCCACTCCCCCGGTCTGTGGGCCCGCTCCCTCGCGGGCCGTGCGGACGCGCCGGCCGGGAGCCGGCGCATAGATGTTAATCGTATCGGGAATGGCGCACCGTTGTGTGA
>DBFAZJ010000097.1:0-58607 GCA_048244295.1 Collinsella sp. | reverse complement strand
GTGCTGTCCATGAATGGCCGCCGCGTGTTCAAGTTCGGCGTCAACGCCATCTGCGACACGGTCCATAAGCTTGCGATCGATGCGGGCATTTCGGTCGAAGACATCGATCATTTTGTATTCCATCAGGCTAACGAACGAATCCTGAGCCAGGCGGTCAAGCGCCTGGGCGTGCCGGACGAGCGCGTGGTTCGCACGTTGCGCGAGACCGGCAACATTTCGAGCGCATGCATTCCGCTTGCCCTCGACCGGCTGGCAAACGCCGGTGCACTTCGCACGGGTGACACCATCGCCTTGGTTGGATTTGGCGCCGGTCTGGATATAGGTGGCTACCTGCTTCGTTGGAAGTAGTTGCACATAGGAAAAAACGCCCCTAGGGCACAAACAAAGGAGAACTACCATGGCAGATCAGAAGACCTTCGAGCGCGTTTGCGACGTTATCCGCGAGACCGCTGGCCTTGACGACGTCGAGATGAAGCCCGAGTCCACGCTCGAGGAGATTGGTCTCGACAGCCTGGGCACCGTCGAGATCCTCGTCGCCGTCGAGGACGAGTTTGGCATCCAGCTCGATACCGAGGAGAACCCCAAGACGGTCGGCGAGTTCGCCGATACGGTCGAGGCGGCATTGGAGAAGTAGAGATGCTCAAGACTCCTCTCTGCGATCTGCTCGGCATCGAAAAGCCCGTGTTCCAGGGCGGTATGGCCTGGATTGCCGACGCCTCGCTGGCATCGGCCGTATCCGAGGCGGGCGGCCTAGGCATCATCGCGGCTATGAATGCCGACGCCAACTGGCTTCGCGACCAGATTCATGAGCTGCGCACCAAGACGGATAAGCCCTTTGGCGTCAACGTCATGCTCATGAGCCCGTTTGCCGACGAGGTTGCACAGGTTGTGATCGATGAGCAGGTGCCCGTTGTGGTGACTGGTGCCGGTAATCCCACCAAGTACATGAAAGCTTGGAACGATGCGGGCATCAAGGTCATCCCGGTCGTTGCCTCGGTGGCGCTGGCGCGCCTCGTGGCGCGTCGTGGAGCCACGGCGGTTGTTGCCGAAGGCACCGAATCGGGCGGCCATATTGGCGAGACCTCGACGATGGCACTGGTGCCGCAGGTCGTCGATGCGGTCGACATTCCCGTAGTGGCTGCCGGCGGTATTGCCGACGGCCGTGGCGTGGCGGCCGCCTTTATGCTGGGCGCTGCCGGCGTCCAGGTGGGTACGCGCTTTCTCGTTGCAAATGAGTGCACCGTCTCGGAGCAGTACAAGGAGATGGTCCTGAAGGCCAACGACACTTCGACGCGTGCGACCGGTCGCTCGACGGGACATCCGGTGCGCGCCCTCAAGAGCCCCTTTACCAACGCCTACGCCAAGAGCGAGGCGGCGGGCGTAAGTGTCGAGGAGCTCGGGGCCATGGGCACGGGCGCCCTTCGCAAGGCCGCCAAGGACGGCAATTACGAAGAGGGTTCGTTTTTGTGTGGACAGATTGCCGGCATGGTTAGCGAGCGCCAGAGCGCACGCGAAATCGTTGACGACCTGGTCGATGGCGCCGAGCGCGTCCTGAAGGGTGCGTGCGCATGGGTAGCGTAGCGTTTCTGTTTGCCGGCCAGGGTGCCCAACACCCCGCGATGGGCGTCGACCTGATCGAGACATCGCCGGCGGCCGCCGAGGTGTTCACCATTGCCGACGAGGTGCGCCCGGGGACCAGCGAGCAGTGCCGGAGTGCCTCCAAGGAGGAGCTCTCGCAGACCGAGAACACGCAGCCGTGCGTGTTCGTTCACGACCTGGCAGCGGCTGCCGCCCTGCGTGAGCGCGGCGTGGTACCTGCCGCCTGTGCGGGATTCTCGCTGGGCGAGGTCGCCGCGCTCACCTTTGCGGGGGCGTTCGATACGCGAGCGGGCTTTGGGCTTGTGTGCGAGCGCGCGGCGCTGATGGCCGCGGCTGCCGAGCGCCATCCGGGCGGCATGCGCGCCGTCATCAAGCTCGATGCGGCGCAAGTCGAGGGTCTGGCAAAACAGGCCGGCGAGGACTGCTGGCCAGTCAACTACAACAGCCCGCAGCAGACGGTTGTGGCCGGAGCGCCCGAGGCGCTGCAGGAGCTCGACGTCCTAGTAAAAGAGGCTGGCGGCCGCGCTGTGAAAGTCGCGGTGTCGGGTGCATTTCATAGCCCCTATATGGCAGAGGCGACTGAGGGGCTGGCGACGTATATCCAAGACGGCCACGTTCCGTCTTCGCTGCTAATTCCGGTTATGGCAAACATGACGGCGGCGCCCTATCCGGCGGACCCGCGAGCGGCATCGGATGTCTTGGCCAACCAGGTGAGCCATGCCGTGCGTTGGGTCGACACACTGCACACTCTGCAGGATCAGGGTATCGACACGTTTATTGAGGTCGGCCCTGGCAAAACGCTGTCGGGCCTGGTCAAGCGTACGCTGAGCGACGTTCGCGTGTATTCGTGCGAAACGGCCGAGCAGGTCGTAGCTATTGCCGACGAGCTCGCATAGTCCACAGAGCTGTAACCCGAAAGGAATGACATGGGCAACTTGAACAACGGCACGCTCGAGCGCAACGACTCACGTCGCGTGGCACTGGTCACGGGCGGCTCGCGGGGTATCGGCCGCGCCTGCGCTGTCGGTCTGGCGGAGGACGGCTTTGATATTGCCGTCGTCTATGCCGGCAGCGTCGATGCGGCGTGCGAGACGTGCGAAGCCTGCGAGGCGGCTGGCGCCGCGGCACGCGCATATCAATGCGACGTGGCCGACCCCGCTGCCGTCAACGCGTGCGTGGAAGCGGTCCTCAACGACTTTGGCTCCATTTGGGCGCTCGTCAACAACGCTGGCATCACCCGCGATAGCCTGCTCATGCGCATGGGCGATGACGCCTTCGATCGCGTGCTCGATGTCAATCTTAAAGGAACGTTTAACACGACGCGCGCACTCACCAAGACCTTTATGCGCCAGCGCGGCGGTTGCGTCATCAACATGAGCTCGGTTGTGGGCCTGATGGGCAATGCCGGGCAGGCCAACTACGCTGCCTCCAAGGCGGGCGTGATCGGCCTGACCAAGGCGGTGGCGCGCGAGCTTGCGCCCCGCGGCGTACGAGTGAACGCGGTCGCACCCGGGTTTGTCGAGACCGATATGACGGCAAAGCTATCGGATAAGGTGCGTGCGGCGTGCGAGGAGCAGATTCCCCTGAGGCGCATGGCGCGTCCCGAGGAAGTGGCCGGCGTGGTGCGCTTTTTGGCGAGCGACGCGGCTGCCTACATTACGGGCGAAGTCGTACGCGTCGACGGCGGAATGGCGATGTAGAAACCAGGGCCGAAGAACGGCTTGGATGAGGAGACAATGATGGAACAGAGAGTTGCAATCACCGGTATCGGTGCCGTGTCGCCGCTCGGCAACACCGCGCTTGCCACCTGGGCGGCCATGTGCGCCGGCACGTGCGGCATCGGCCCGATCACGCACTTCGATACCGATGCGTTTGCCGTCAAGGTGGCAGCCGAGGTCAAGGGCTTTGACGGCAACGAGTACTTTGGCAAGCGTGACGCCAAGCATCTCGACCCCTGCGTTCAGTTTGCGATGGCGGCTTCGGACGAAGCCATGCACGATGCGGGCTTTGATGTCGAAGGCGCCATCGATCGCGAGCGCCTGGGCGTCTACGTGGGCTCGGGCGTGGGCGGCATGACGACGCTCGTCGACAACGTCCATACGATTGCCGAACGTGGGCCCCGCCGCGCATCGCCCTATATGATCGCGATGATGATCCCCAACATGGCATCGGGCAATATCGCAATCCGCCACAAGGCAAAGGGCCCGACCCTGCCCGTGGTGACCGCGTGCGCAACCTCGGCCCATGCGGTGGGCGAGGCGTTCCGCGCCATCAAGCACGGCTATGCCGACGCGATCCTCGCGGGCGGCGCCGAGGCTGCAATTATCCCCGATGCCGTTGCGGGCTTTACGTCCTGCCGCGCATTGACCACCAACCCCGATCCCGCGACGGCCTGCCGTCCGTTCGATGCAGACCGCGACGGCTTTGTGATGGGCGAGGGCGCCTGCGTGCTCGTGCTCGAGAGCATGGAACATGCGC
Organism: Collinsella sp.; assembly: GCA_048244295.1. Lineage (GTDB taxonomy): Bacteria > Actinomycetota > Coriobacteriia > Coriobacteriales > Coriobacteriaceae > Collinsella. The sequence goes on along the minus strand of DBFAZJ010000097.1, from coordinate 54,530 downwards.
AGGCGCGCGGTGCGCACATTTATGCCGAGGTCGTGGGCTACGGCAACACCGATGATGCCTATCACATCACGAGTCCCGACCCGGACGCGGCAGGCATCGCCCGTGCGATATCGCTGGCGGTGGCCGAGGGCGACGTTAAGCCTTCTGAGGGTCTCTACATCAACGCTCACGGCACCTCGACCAAGCTCAACGATTCGTCCGAGACGGCGGGCATTAAGCGTGCGCTCGGCGAGGACGCGGCGCGCGCCGCGCACGTCTCGTCGACTAAGTCGATGACCGGCCACATGATCGGTGCCACGGGCGCCATCGAGGTCATGGCCTGCGCCATGGCACTCGAGCAGGGCGTGGTGCCGCCGACCATTAACTACCACACGCCCGATCCCGCCTGCGATCTTGACTACACGCCCAATCGCGCGGTTCGCGCCGACCTTACCTGGGCGCTTTCGACCAACCTGGGCTTTGGCGGACACAACGCCGCCATCGCGCTGCGTAGATATACGAGGAGCTAGAGCATGGATTCCAAAAGACTTGCCGAGATAGCCGATGTTATGGAGGACCGCGGCCTCACGCGCGTGCGCGTTGAGGAGCCCGATGGCACCGCGGTCGAACTCGAGCGCGCGAGCGCCGCACAGCCGGTTGCCGTGCCCATGCCCATGCCGAGCGCTATGGCCGCTCCAGTTGCAGCTCCCACAGTCGCGCCTGCCGCACCGGAGCCCGCCGCGCAGACACCTGCCGCCGCACCGGAGCCCAAGGGCACCGAGGTGACCGCTCCCATGGTCGGCGTTTTCTATGCCGCCCCGGCGCCGGGCGACGAGCCGTTTGTGCACGTGGGTTCCAAGGTCAAGGCCGGCGAGACCCTCTGCATCATCGAGGCCATGAAGGTTCTCAACGAGGTGACGGCAGAGGCGGATGGCGAGGTGCTCGAGATCTGCGTGGCCGACGGCGACCTCGTGGAGTTCGGCAGCTGCCTCATGAGGATCGGATAGGTGATATCCATGAACAAAGAAGAGCTCAAGAAGCTGTTACCGCATCGCGAGCCGATGCTTTTGCTCGACGAAGCCGAGCTGGTGGGCGACGAGGCCCACGGCAAGATCACGATTACGGGCGACGAATACTTTTTGCAGGGGCATTTTCCGGGAAACCCGGTGGTCCCCGGCGTGATCCAGTGCGAGATGCTCGCCCAAAACTGCTGCGTGCTGCTGATGGGCGATGAGGAGGCGCGCGGCGCGACGCCGTTCTACACGAGTCTGGACAAGGTGCGCTTTAAGCGTCCGGTGCGCCCGGGCGACACGGTGGATCTGGTGTGCACCATCACGCGTGCGCGCGGGCCGTTCCGCTTTGCGACGGGTACTGCGAGCGTCAACGGTGAGGTTTGCTGCCGCGCCGATATGTCTTTTGCACTCATGCACGAAAGTTAAGGAAGGCTTCATGTTCGACAAAGTGCTCATCGCCAACCGCGGCGAAGTCGCGGTCCGTGTTATTCGCGCGTGCCGCGATATGGGCATCAAAACCGTCGCCGTCTATTCCACGGCCGATGCGGACGCGCTGCACGTGCAACTTGCCGACGAGGCGTATTGCATCGGCGGCCCGCGTCTTGCCGAGAGCTACCTCAACGACGATGCCGTGCTCACCTGTGCCGTAAAGTCGGGCGCAAAGGCGATCCATCCTGGGTACGGCTTCTTTTCCGAGAAGGCGAGCTTCGTACGCGACTGCGACAAGTATGGCCTGGCGTTTGTCGGTCCTTCGGCCGAGGTGATCGACAGCATGGGCGATAAGGACGCCGCGCGTCGAACGGCTGCCGCGGCGGGCGTGCCCATCGTGCCGGGCTGCGATTTGCTCAAAAGCCCCGAGGAGGCAACGGCCGAGGCCGAGCGCATTGGCTGCCCCGTGCTCATTAAGGCGCGTGCAGGTGGCGGCGGTCGCGGCATTCGCAAGGTCGATCGCGTGGAAGATGCGGCAAAGGCCTTTATTGAAGCACGCGCCGAGGGCGAGGCCGTTTTTGGCGACGGCGAGTGCTACATGGAGAAGTTCGTCGCGCCGGCGCATCACGTTGAGGTACAGATTATGGCCGATAAGCAGGGCCATGTGTTTTCGCTCGGCGAGCGCGAGTGCTCGGTGCAGCGGCGCAACCAAAAGCTAATCGAGGAGAGCCCCGCGCCGTGCCTCGACGGACACGACGACATTCGTGCTCGCATGCACAAGGCAGCGCGTGACCTGGCTCGTGCCGTCGGCTACGAAGGAGCCGGTACCATCGAGTTCCTGTATTCGGACGACGGCAATTTCTACTTTATGGAAATGAACACGCGCTTGCAGGTGGAGCATCCGGTTACGGAGTTTGTGACCGATACCGACTTGGTCAAGTGGCAGCTGCGCGTGGCAGCCGGCCAGCCTCTGCCCTTTGAGCAGGAGGACATGCCGGTCCGCAACCACGCCATGGAGTGCCGCATCAATGCCGAAACGCCGGACTTTCTGCCGTCATGCGGAACGGTCACCGCGTTGCGTGTGCCGGGTGGTCCGCGCGTGCGCTGGGATTCCGCCATGTTTACCGGTGCTAAAGTTCCGCCGTACTACGACTCCATGCTTGGCAAGCTCATCGTGTGTGCGCCCACGCGTGACGGCGCCATTCGCAAGATGCGCTCGGCCCTGGGCGAGCTCGTGATTGAGGGCGTGAGCGAAAACAGCGAGCTTCAGCTCGACGTGCTGGCAAACGACGAGTTCTTGTCGGGCATGTATCACACCGATCTGATGGGGCATCTCTATGCTGATGAATAGAAAAGCGAAGACGGTCAACGTCCTCGAGGGACCGATGACCGAGTCGTGCGCCGAGTTTCCCGCGCGCCACGTGTTTATCAAGTGCCCGGAGTGCCGCCGCGTGATCGATGAGGCGCGCCTGCACGACAACCTCGAGGTCTGCCCTCGTTGCGGAAAACACTTTCGCGTGAGCGGTCGCGCGCGCATGCGCATGACGGTTGACGAGGGCACGTTTGAGGAATGGGATGCCAATCTGGCGTCGGAGGACTTCCTCTCGTTTCCCGGTTATGCCGACAAGCTCAAGAGCGTGAGCGAGCGTTCGGGCGAGCGCGATGCCGTTGTGTGCGGTAGAGGCAAAATCTGCGGTTGCGATACGGCGCTCTTCTTTATGGACGCCAACTTTATGATGGGCTCGATGGGTTCCGTGGTGGGCGAGAAGATCTGTCGCACATTTGAGCATGCGACCGAGCTGGGGTTGTCAGTTGTCGGCTTTACCGTTTCGGGCGGTGCGCGCATGCAAGAGGGCGTGACATCGCTTATGCAGATGGCCAAGATTTCTGCGGCGGTTAGGCGCCACAGCGAGGCGGGCGGCCTGTATATCACGGTGCTCACCGACCCCACGACCGGAGGCGTAACCGCGAGTTTTGCCATGGAGGGCGACATTATCCTGGCCGAGCCCGATGCCCTGACGGCATTTGCCGGTCCGCGCGTGATCGAGCAGAACATGCACAAGCGCCTGCCCAAGGGATTCCAGCGCTCCGAGTTTTTGCTGGAGCACGGCTTTTGCGATGCCGTTGTTCCGCGTGGCGAGATTGCGCTCACGGTAGGCGAGCTGCTGGCGCTGCACGAAGGGCACGCGCCCGGCCTGGGGGCACCGCATGAGATCGTGCATATGGGTCGCCGCGGCAAAAAGCTGGGACACTTGTTCAAGCGCTCGGCCGCACCAAAAACCGCGCTCGAGATTGTCAAGCAGACCCGCTCGGCAGATCGCGCCACGGCAGGCGAGATGATCTCGCTGGGCCTGGATGGATTTGTGGAGCTGCACGGCGACCGCTACTTTGGCGACGACGCTGCTGTGGTGGCTGGCATTGGCTGGAAAGACGGACGCCCCGTAACGGTCATCGCCATCGAGCGCGGCACCACGACCAAAGAGCGCATGCGTCGCAACTTTGGTATGGCACATCCCGAGGGCTACCGCAAAGCGCGTCGCCTTATGCGCCAGGCCGAAAAGTTTGGTCGACCGGTTCTGTGCCTGGTCGATACTTCGGGCGCGTTTTGCGGTATCGGTGCCGAGGAACGCGGCCAGGGTGAGGCGATTGCCCAGAACCTCATGGAGATGAGCGGCCTTAAGACGCCGATTGTCTCGGTGGTGACAGGCGAGGGCGGCTCTGGTGGCGCGCTGGCGCTGTCCGTGGCCGACCGCATCCTGATGCTCTCGAGCTCGGCCTATTCGGTCGTGAGCCCCGAGGCCTGTGCGTCGATCCTGTGGAAGGATACCGAGCGTGCGAATGAGGCCGCCGAGGCGCTTAAGCTCACGGCCCCCGATCTGCTGGCGCTCGGCATCATCGACGGCATTGTTGACGATAAGGGCCTGTCGCATGAGGAGATCGCCGGTGCCGTCATGTCCTCGGCATTTGATGCCTTCGATACGCTTGGGCGGCTCGACGACGCGACCCTCACAAACCTCCGCTACCAAAAGTACCGCGCAATCGGTCAGTACCGCACGATGTGACAAAGGGACGGCCCGTATGTCACATTGGGAAAGGCGTTCCATGTCACAAGTTTCTAGAACCTCGTCTACAACGACGGTTTCATCAAACGCCATGGCCGTGGTGGACTATCTGTCCAAAAGCATGATGTCGGCGCTGCCCTTTATTGTCTGCGCGGCGTTGTTCCGCACCGTCGCCGTCATTATGGGCGAAGGCATGCTGGGCCTGTGGTCTGCCGATTCCGAAATCTATCGCCTGTTCTACAGTTGGCTCTATAACGCCGGCTACTACTTTTTGCCCATTTATCTTGGTTGGGCGGCCGCCCGCCAGCTCGGTTGCTCGGAGCAGCTGGGCATGATGCTGGGCGGCGTATTGATTGCGCCCGATCTGCTTAAGCTTGTCGATGCCGCATCGACGACGGGGGCATCGATGACTTCCGTGTATGGTCTGCTTCCTGCGCCGGTCAACGATTACACGACGACTGTTATTCCGGTTCTCATCTCGGTGCCCGTGCTATGGCGAGTGGAGTGTTTCTTTAAGCGCGTTATCCCTAAGGCCGTGGCGTTTTCGTTCGTTCCGTTTGCGACCATGCTTGTCATGGTTCCGGTTTCGCTGTGTATTACGGCGCCGGCGGGCAGCTATCTGGGCATGCTGTTGGGCCAGCTTATGTTTATGCTTGGCAATTCCGGTGGCATCGTGTCGCTGCTCACGCTCATGGGGCTTGCCGCGGGCTGGGAGTTCCTAAAGATCGCCGGCGTCAGCAACGTTGTCCTATCGCTCGCCTATGCGCAGTTTATGAGTGTGGGAACGGATTCGTGCATCCTGATCGCCGCGACGATGGCAACGTTCGCCGTTTGGGGCATGCCCTTTGGCGCGTCGCTTCGCGTTGCGGATAAGGACGAGAAGGCGCTCATGCTGGGCTATTCAATCTCGGGTGTTCTTGGCGGCGTAAGCGAGCCGGCGCTGTACGGTTGCGGCTTTAAATATGGCAGGTGCCTCACATGCATGGCCATTGGCGGCGCCGTCGGAGGCCTTGTTGCGGCCGTGGGCCACGTTACGGCCTATACCATCGGCATGACGAATGTCCTCATGGTCATTGGCTTTGCCACGGGCGGCATCTCGAACCTGCTGTGGTGCTGCGCTGCCGGCGGTGTGGCATTTGCGGTGTCTGCGGCGCTGAGCTACTGCTTTGGTGTGGTGCCGACGAAGGGGCAGGCGGCAGAAGACGAAGCCGATTTGTCCGAAACAGTGGCGAGCGCTGCTGAAGCAAGCGCATAAACCTGTGCGACAAAAGAACGATTCCTTTGTTATGCTCCAAGGTCGTGGCCCGTGTGGGTTGCGGCCTTTTTGTATCTGGGGGACAAAGTGGCTACACTACAATCCGTTTGAGCAATAGATATATAGGTAGTACCGTGGGGGCGGATGCAGATGGTCGAGTGGATTGTTAAGCGCGCGCAGGGCGACCGTGCGCGCGTGGGCACGTTGACGGGCGTGGTGTGTATTCTCGCCAATGTTGCGCTTTGTGCTGCGAAGGGCGCAATTGGTGTGGTTTCGGGATCGGTTTCGATTGTGGCGGATGCCATGAACAACCTGTCCGATGCCAGCTCGAATATCGTGAGCGTGCTGGGCTTTAAGCTGGCGAGCAAGCCGGCCGACCCCGAGCATCCTTACGGCCACGGTCGCTATGAGTATCTCTCGGGTCTGGTCGTGGCGGCACTCGTGCTGCTGATTGGCGTTGAGCTGGTGAAGTCCTCGGTTGAGCGCGTCATCCACCCCGAACCTGTCGAGTTCTCGCTTGCCCTGGTGGCAGTCCTGGCGCTTTCGATGGTCGTAAAGCTCTGGATGGCGGCCCTCAACCAAAAGCTCGGTGACCGTATTGAGTCCGAGACGCTGCATGCGACCGCGCAGGATTCCAAGAACGATGTCCTTGCCACAGGCGCCGTGCTGGCGTGCGCAATTGTTTCGCAGGTGACGCACATCAATCTTGACGCATGGGTCGGCCTTGCTGTTGGCGCCTATATTGGCTGGAGCGGCTTTGAACTCATCCAGGATACGGTGAGCCCGCTTTTGGGGCAGACGCCCGATCCTAAGCTGGTCAAGCACATTCGAGACAAGATCATGAGCTATCCCGGCGTTTTGGGCGTTCACGATCTGATGGTTCACGACTATGGCCCGGGCAGGAAGTTCGCAAGCGCTCACGCCGAGATGGCGGCCGAAGCCAGCCCGATGGAAAGTCACGACACGCTCGATAACATCGAGCAGTCGTTTAGGAACGAAGACGGCATGATTGTCACACTTCACTACGACCCCATCGTGACCGACGATCCAAAGGTGGCGAGCATGCGCTTGCGCATCAACGCTATGGCTCAAGAGATCGATAGCCGCCTTTCGATTCATGATTTGCGCTGCGTGCCAGGCCCCACGCACACCAACGTGATTTTTGACTGCGTGCGTCCCTCGGATCTGCAAATGAGTGCCGAAGACTTAAAGCACGCGCTGGCACAACGGGTCGAATCGGAATATCCAAAGTCGATTGCCAAGATTACGATCGACGAAGACTACGTAGGACATACCCACGAGTAAGGCTGTGCCGGCAAAGCAGGTTATGCAGAAGGGGAGAGCATGAAGAAGCTGTATCTACTCCGCCACGGTCAGACGGAGTTCAACGTCAAAAAGCTGGTCCAGGGCCGCTGCGATTCACCGCTGACCGACCTGGGCCGCAAACAAGCGGGAATGGCAGCCGCATGGCTCAAGGGCCACGACGTTGTCCCCGACAAAGTGGTCTCTTCGCCCTTAGGCCGAGCCATGGACACTGCTCAGCTCGTCGCTACCGAACTCCTCGGCCCGGACGCAGCAGTCGAGCCCTGCGAAGGCATCATCGAGCGCTGCTACGGCACCTTCGAAGAAGGCCCCCACGACGCCCTGCCCACTGACGTTTGGGATCCGGGCGAGGACCTGGTCCCCTTCGGAGGAGAAGGAAGCCGCGCGCTGCAAGAGCGCATGGTAGACACCCTCACCAATCTCATGGGCGCCGAGGGCATAGAAACCCTCCTAGCAGTAAGCCACGGCAGCGCCAGCCGCCAATTCATTAAGGCTGCAGCCCCAGAGGGCTTCGAGCTCCCAACAAAACTCCCCAACTGCGCCATCATGATCTTCGATTTCGATGAGGCAAAGCTACAAGCAGAAGGCGAACCGTCCCAATGCAAGTTCACCCTCCAGCAAATAGTGGACCCCCAACAAAGTTATTAGCCTGAGCGAGCAAGGTTTAGCAGACATCAACGTGGCGTTCCCAGTGTGCGGCGGAGGGGGCGGGCCTGAGACATATTAAGGTTGTCGCGAGTTCCGCACGAACAGGAGAGCACTTAATGTGCTCTCCGTCGTGAGCAGGACTGTAGAGCAGCAACCTTAATATGTCTCAGGCCCGCCCCCTCCGCCGCACACTGGGAACGTACCACGCACTTTACCTGCGTAAACAATGTGAGTGAAATATGAATCTCGATGGATACGCCCGCAGCCGTGTATACTAAACAGCTGTGTGAAACCAGGGGAGTATTCTGGCTGGACAAAATGCCTGCTTAATAGGGTTGTCAGGTAGTCCGGACGCAATACAAGGCTGGGGAGCACGTCGTGTAAGTAGTGGTCCTCTAGGGGCGTACGCTCGGTGGTGTACGCATTGTCCCAAGACCACGCGAGAGTTGGGATCATATCTTGATCAGCATGATTCTCGGCCGCAAGATTGGCATGACCCAGGTTTGGGACGAGGACGACAACGTCGTTCCCGTCACGGTCATCCAGGCTGGCCCCTGCGCTGTCTCGCAGGTTAAAACTCAGGCAACCGACGGCTATGACGCCGTCCAGATCGGTTTCGGCGACATCAAGGCCAAGAACGTGAACAAGCCCATGGCTGGTCACTTCGCCAAGGCTGGCGTCGAGCCTGTCCGCTTCCTTCGTGAGGTCCGCGTCGAGAACGGCGAGGAGCACAAGGTCGGCGAGGTCGTCACCGTCGCTGATTTCGCTGATGTCGAGAAGGTCGACGTCATCGGTACCTCCAAGGGTAAGGGCTTCCAGGGTCGCATCAAGCGCTGGGGTCAGCGCCGCGGTCCTATGACGCATGGTTCTCACTTCCAGCGTCACCCCGGTTCTATCGGTCAGTGCGCCTATCCTGCGCGCGTCCTCAAGGGCGTCAAGATGGCCGGTCACATGGGTAACGAGCGCGTTACCGTCAAGAACCTTTCCGTTGTCCGCATCGATGCCGAGCAGAACCTCATCTTGGTCAAGGGCGCTGTCCCGGGTGCCAAGAATGGTCTCGTCGCCATCCGTATGGCCTAAGGGCCCAGCCCATTTAGCCCAGCGTCATACCAAGGAGAACACTTAAATGGCAAAGTTTGAAGTAAAGAACAGCGAGGGCAAGAAGGTCGCCGAGGCCGAGCTCGCCGCTGAGGTGTACGGCATCGAGCCGAACATCCACGTTATGCACCACATCGTCAAGTGCCAGATGGCCTCTTGGCGTCAGGGCACCCAGTCCGCTAAGGGCCGCTCTGAGGTTTCCGGTGGCGGCAAGAAGCCTTGGCGTCAGAAGGGCACCGGCCGTGCCCGCCAGGGTTCCATCCGTGCTGCCCAGTGGCGTCACGGTGGCGTTGTCTTCGCCCCCAAGCCGCGTTCCTACGCTAAGCGTATGAACAACAAGGAGGTCAAGTTGGCTATGCGCTCCGCGCTGTCCGCCAAGCTGGCCGATGGCGAGCTCGTGCTCGTCGACGACTACGGCTTCGAGAAGCCTTCCACCAAGGCTGCCGTCGCCATGCTCAAGGCTCTCGGCCTTGAGGGCAAGCGCCTGACCATCATCGTTCGCGATGAGGACGTCAACGCCTACCTGTCGTTCCGCAACATTCCCAAGACGTTCATCATCACTGCCGACGAGGCCAACACCTACGATCTCGTCAACAACAACGCCGTGCTGATGCCCGCCGACATCGCCGCTCACTTCGGGGAGGTGCTTGCATAAATGACCGCCCACGAGATCATCATCCGTCCGATCGTGTCCGAGCGTTCCTTCTCCGGCATGGAGCAGAACAAGTACACGTTCGAGGTCGCCAAGGATGCTAACAAGTATCAGATCAAGGACGCTGTCGAGGAGATCTTCGGCGTCAAGGTCGTTCGCGTGAACACCCTGACGGTCAAGCCCAAGACCAAGCGCGTGCGCTATGTCGCCGGCAAGACCCGTTCTTGGAAGAAGGCCATCGTCACGCTGGCCGAGGGCGACACCATCGAGGTCTTTGGCAACCAGGCCTAAGACTCGCTGCTGTTGAGTGAGCTCATGCCTCCCAAATAGGGGAGGCGGGAGCTCAAGGTTTTGGGCGTATAAAATGGACACGCCCGGAACCGTGTATACGTCCGGTGTCATCGCACCCGAGGCAGAACCTCGAATCCCTGTCTGCGATGGCTAACGGATTCCTATTGAAAGGGATTGTAATGGCTGTAAAGCACCTTAAGCCGACCTCCGCTGGTAGGCGTTGGCAGACGATCTCCGATTTCTCCGAGATCACCTGCACCAAGCCCGAGAAGTCTCTTCTCGAGCCCCTGCCTAAGAAGGCCGGTCGTAACAACAACGGCCGCATCACCACCCGCCACCAGGGCGGCGGCGTGAAGCGTCGTTACCGTGTGATCGACTTCAAGCGCAACAAGGACGGCGTGCCCGCCAAGGTTGCCACGATCGAGTACGATCCGAACCGTTCTGCTCGCATTGCTCTGCTGCACTACGCTGACGGTGAGAAGCGCTACATCCTGGCCCCCAAGGGCCTCGAGGTCGGTCAGACCATCATGTCCGGTTCTGACGCCGACATCAAGCCGGGCAACGCTCTGCCCCTCGCCGACATCCCCGTCGGTACGCTCATCCACGCCGTCGAGTTCCAGCCGGGCAAGGGCGCTGCTATCGCCCGTTCCGCCGGTAACTCCTGCCAGCTGATGGGTAAGGAGGGCAAGTACGCTATCGTCCGTATGCCTTCCTCCGAGATGCGCCGCATCCTCGTTACCTGCCGCGCCACCGTCGGTGAGGTCGGCAACGCCGATCACTCCAACATCGTCATCGGCAAGGCCGGCCGTAAGCGTCACATGAACGTGCGCCCGACCGTCCGCGGTACCGTCATGAACCCTGTCGACCACCCGCACGGCGGTGGCGAGGGCAAGAACCACACCTCTGGTCGTCCCTCTGTTACCCCCTGGGGTAAGCCGACGAAGGGCCTTCGTACGCGCAAGAAGAAGAAGGTCTCGAACCAGCACATCATTCGTCGCCGTAAGAAGTAATTTCGGATACCGAGTTTTAGGAGAAAGCACTTATGAGCAGAAGTCTCAAAAAGGGCCCGTTCGTGGAGACTCGCCTTCTCTCGCGTATCACCGCGATGAACGAGGCTGGCAAGAAGGACGTCGTGAAGACCTGGTCCCGCGCGTCCACCATCTTCCCCGAGATGGTTGGTCACACCATCGCCGTCCACGACGGCCGCAAGCATGTGCCCGTGTATGTTACCGAGTCCATGGTTGGTCACAAGCTCGGCGAGTTCGCGCCGACTCGTACGTTCCGTGGCCACAAGGCCAAATAGGGGGTTAACCGTAAATGGCAACTAAGTCTATTGAAACTGAGGCCACCGAGGTTCGCGCCGTCGCTAAGTACGTGCGTGTTTCCCCCAGCAAGGCCCGCCTGGTGGTCGATCTGATCCGCCGCAAGCCTGTCGCTCAGGCCTTCGACATCCTCCACTTCTGCGACCGCGCCGTCGCCGTGGATGTCGAGAAGGTTCTCCGTTCCGCCGTTGCGAACGCCGAGAACAACAACGGTCTGCGTGCCGACAACCTGGTTGTCGCCGCTGCCTATGTTGACGAGGGTCCGACGCTTAAGCGCATCCGTCCCCGCGCCAAGGGTTCCGCTTCTCGCATTCTGAAGCGTACTTCCCACATCACCGTCGTCGTTGCTCCTCGAAAGGAGGCGTAAAGCTGTATGGGTCAGAAAGTCTACCCCACCGGCTTCCGTCTTGGCATCACCGAGAACTGGCGCTCCCGCTGGTTCGCAGAGAAGGATTACGCTAAGACCCTCGGTAACGATCTCGAGATCCGCAAGTACCTCGAGAAGCGTCTTTCCCGCGCAGCTGTCTCCCGCGTCGAGATCGAGCGCGCTGGCGACAAGGTGAAGGTCATCATCCTCACCGCTCGCCCTGGCGTTGTCATCGGTAAGAAGGGTGCCGAGATCGATACCCTCCGCACCGAGCTCGAGAAGGTTGCTGGCGTCTCCAAGGGCCAGCTCTCCGTCGACGTTGTCGAGATCAAGCGCCCCGAGCTCGACGCCAACCTCGTTGCTCAGTCCATTGCTGAGCAGCTCGAGGGCCGCGTTGCCTTCCGTCGCGCTATGCGCAAGGCTGTCCAGTCCGCCCGCAAGGCCGGCGCTAAGGGCATCCGTATCCAGTGCTCCGGTCGTCTCGGCGGTGCCGAGATGGGCCGTCGTGAGTGGTACCGCGAGGGTCGCGTGCCTCTGCACACCCTCCGTGCCAAGATCGACTACGGCACGGCTGTCGCCAGCACCACCATGGGCGCTTGCGGCGTGAAGGTCTGGATCTACCTGGGCGAGAAGCTCCCGGGCCAGCCTGTTCCCAACCCTGCACTCGAGGGCTCTTCCCGTCCTCGTCGTCGTAACTCCGAGAGGAGGGGTCAGTAGTGCTTGCCCCTAAGCGTATTCTTCACCGCAAGGTGCAGCGTGGCTCCATGAAGGGCCAGGCCAAGGGTAATACCGAGCTGCATTTCGGCGAGTTTGGTATCCAGGCTCTCGAGGCCCATTGGATCACCAACCGTCAGATCGAGGCCGCTCGTATTGCCATGACCCGCTACATGAAGCGTGGCGGTCGTGTCTACATCACGATCTTCCCCGATAAGCCCATCACCAAGAAGCCTGCTGAGACTCGCATGGGTTCTGGTAAGGGTAACCCCGAGGAGTGGGTGGCCGTCGTCAAGCCCGGCCGCATCATGTTCGAGGTCAAGGGTGTTCCCGAGGAGGTCGCTCGCGAGGCTCTGCGTCTTGCGCAGCACAAGCTCCCCATCAAGACCAAGATTGTTGCTGCCAAGAACGCTGAGCAGCGCATCGAGAAGGAGATGGCTGAGGAGGCCGCTCTCGAGGCCAAGTGGGCTGCTGAGGACGCCGCCGCCGCCAAGGAGGAGAACTAATGAAGCCCGCAGAGATTCGTGAGCTCTCGGACGCTCAGCTCGTTGAGAAGCTGAAGGAAATGCGCGCCGAGCTCTTTAACCTTCGTTTCCAGATGGCCACCAGCCAGCTGGACAACACCGCTCGCGTCAACACCGTGAAGAAGGACATCGCTCGCGTCCTCACGGAGCAGCGCGCCCGCGAGATCGCAGCGGAGAAGTCCGCTGTCGCCGAGTAGGACCTAAGGAGAGAACATGACTGATTCGCGTAACTCGCGTAAGGTCCGTACGGGTGTCGTTACCTCTGTCTCCGGTGCCAAGACCATTGTTGTCACCATCACCGAGCGCAAGCGTCACCCCAAGTACGGCAAGATGATGACCAGCTCCAAGAAGCTGCACGCTCACGACGAGGAGTGCACGGCTGGCGTGGGCGATACCGTCCGCGTTATGGAGACCCGTCCTATGTCCAAGATGAAGCGTTGGCGCCTCATCGAGGTCGTCGAGCGCGCTAAATAAGCAGTCGCTCTTACGACTTGTACGTTTCCGAAGATGTGCGTATGCCTGGTTTGCATACCACAGGCCGCCTAAAGGCTGCGCACCTCTCTTCGGTTCTTAGTTCGGAGGAACATCTACCATGATTCAGATGCAAACCATGCTGAACGTCGCCGACAACTCCGGCGCTCGCAAGATTCGCTGCATCAAGGTGCTTGGCGGTTCCAAGCGTCGTTATGCAGGCATCGGCGATGTGTTCATCGGTGCTGTCCAGGAGGCTACCCCTGGCGCCAACGTCAAGAAGAAGGACGTTGTCCGTTGCGTCGTCGTTCGCACCGTTAAGGAGATCCGCCGCAAGGATGGCTCCTACATTCGCTTTGATGAGAACGCCTGCGTTGTCATCAACAACGATGGTTCGCCCGTCGGCACCCGTATCTTCGGGCCCGTCGCTCGCGAGCTTCGTGACAAGAAGTACATGAAGATCGTCTCGCTCGCTCCCGAGACCCTGTAGTTAGGGGAGATATATGTATATCAAGAAGGGCGATAAGGTCCAGGTTCTCTCTGGTAAGGATCGCGGCAAGCAGGGCGTTGTCCTGCGTGCTCTCCCCGCCGAGAACAAGGTCGTTGTCGAGGGCGTTTCGGTCGTCAAGAAGGCCGTCAAGCCCAACGCTGCCAACCAGCAGGGCGGCATCGTTTCGCAGGAGGCTCCCATCGACGCCTCCAATGTCAATCTCGTTTGCCCCGAGTGCGGTAAGGTTACCCGCGTCGGTCACGAGAAGGACGGCAAGAACAAGCTGCGCGTCTGCAAGAAGTGCGGCCACAAGTTCTAAGCTGCCCGCAACATCAAGTTGCTAGCAAAGGCCCGGATGCCCCACGGCATCCGGGCCTTTTTCTATCCCCACTCATTGGGGACAGACTTAAATGAGTGCTGTTGAAATGCCGGCATCAAACGACTAGTCGTTTGGGACGTTCTTAAACGACTAGTTGATAGGGACGGTCTTTAGATCTGTATATCTGGCCATCTGGGATAGGCTTCAACGAAAGCGGCACCTAGGGACAGTCCTTTGATGTCTGGTGCCCCCGGAGGGGTGAAGTAATACAGCTAGCTCTGTCTTTAGGGCTTTGGTGCTCTGCTCCTATATGTTTCACAAGGATTGTCGTATGCGCATTTACGCGCAGAGTCTTGCGCGATGATGCGCATGGCCGCGCAAACATCTGTCAACCATGGCCAAATAATGACCGAAAAGCAAATATACACGCAAATACAAGCAAATGCGCGCTCATTTGTGTGAATATAAGGCTGTTGGAAATGAAGAACTTCCGATGACTCAGGAGGCACATAATGGCAGATTCCAAGCAGGCTCCACTCGATTCCGCGGCAGCCGCAAAGGCAGCGTTCGCTTCGGTTCAGGACAAGCCATTCCCCGATGATATCTTTACGGCTCCCGAGCTCCGCTGGGCCGTGATCGGTTGTGGCGTTATCGCCAACCAGATGGCCCAGTCTCTCGCTCTTGCCGGCCGCAAGCTTGCGGGCGTCGCCAACCGCACGCTGTCTAAGGCTCAGGCTTTTGCCGAGCAGTATGGCATCGAGAAGGTCTATGACACGGTCGAGGACCTCTATGCCGATCCGGATATCGACGCGATCTATATCACCACCCCGCATAACACGCATATCACTTACCTGCGCGCCGCTCTGGCAGCTGGCAAGCACGTGCTCTGCGAAAAGGCCATTACCCTAAATTCTGCCGAGCTCGACGAGGCCTGTGCCATTGCCGACGAGCATAACGTGGTCCTCATGGACGCCACCACGGTGCTTCACATGCCCTTGTATCAGGAGCTGCGTCGTCGCATGGATGCTGGCGAGTTCGGCCGCATGAACCTCGCTCAGCTCAACTTTGGCAGCTATAAGGAGTACGGCGACCTGACCAACCGCTTCTACAACCGCAACCTTGCTGGCGGTGCCATGCTCGATATTGGCGTGTATGCCCTGTCCGTCATGCGCCTCTTTATGGCAAGCCAGCCCGCCGAGGTCGTTTCGCTGGGCAACACCTGTGAGACCGGCGTGGACGTTGCGGGCGGCATCGTCTGCCGTAATGCCGAGCAGCAGCTGGGTGTTGTGAGCCTTACGCTCCACTCCAAGCAGCCCAAGCGCTCGGTCATCAGCTTTGACAAGTGCTATATCGAGGTCAACGAGTATCCGCGTGCCGATCACGCGACCATCGTGTGGACTGCGGACGGTCACCGCGAGGAGGTCCACGCCGGCACCGAGGCTTACGCCCTTTGCTATGAGATGGCCGATCTTGAGCAGGCCGTTGCCGGCGACGACTCCAAGCGCGAGCTGCTGGATTATGCTTCTGATGTTATGGAGCTTATGACCAAGCTCCGCGCCGACTGGGGAGTCGTGTACCCCGAGGAGGAGTAAGCGATGCTTGCGGAAGATAGGCTCAACGCGATTGTGTCGATGGTGCAGCGAGCCGGCTCGGTTACCGTGCTGGAGCTTGCTGAGGCCCTGGGCGTGACGGCATCTACCATTCGGCGCGACCTGCAGACGCTCGACCGAGCGCACCGTATCGCCAAGGTCCACGGTGGGGCGACGAGTCTTGAGCGCGCGCACGTGACGCGCGACCTAACGCTTAATGAGCGCAGCGACCTCCATAACGATGACAAGGAGCGTATATGCGCCCGTGCGGCGGCGCTTGTGGAGCCTGAGAGCTTTGTATACATCGACTCGGGCTCGACGACGCTCAGGCTCATCGAGCATCTTCCACACCTTGAAGATGTCACCTATGTGACCGATTCCGTGCTCCATGCTCAGCGCCTTGCTTTGCGCGGCATGCGTACCGTGGTGCTGGGCGGCGAGCTCAAACCCGAGACCGAGGCGCTCGTTGGCCCCGATGCCTTGGCAACCTTAGACCGCTACAACTTCAACTGTGGTTTTTGGGGCTCTAACGGCATTGCCGCCGAGCAGGGCTTCACGGCGCCCGATATCGAGGAGGCGCAAGTAAAGCGCATCTCGATGCGTCATACAGCCAAGCGCTTCGTAATCTCGGACGCCAGTAAATTTGGCATGGTGGCGCCCGTCAAGTTCGCGGACTTCCGCGACGCAACGATCATCACTACGGGCGAGGTGCCCGCCAAGTACCAGTCGATGGACAACGTCATCACGGTCTAGCGACAGGGGACAGGACAAGGCCAAAGCCGCCACAAAGGCGCCTGTCCCCATTGTGGTGGTTAGCAACGGAAACCGAGTAGTTTTCTCAATAGAAAAGCGGCAACGTCCATCACGGGCGTTGCCGCTTTCGTTGTCTACCGGTTTTGTCTAAGTCTGTAACAACTGAACCGTTAAAAGTGGGCTAGGTGTTACAGATCGAGATACTTCCGAGCCGCGTCGTCCCTTTGTCTCAATCTGTAACATCTGGGGCTGATTTTGCCGAGTTACTGTTACAGATTGAGATTTTTCCTTGAGAGGGATTCGAATGTCTCGATCTATAACAAATAGACCGGAAAATGGGTTCTAACTCTTACAGATCGAGACGTTTTGGGACCGCGGCTGAGCCATTGCGGCAAAACTACCACAAAGGTGCCTGTCCCCATTGTGGTGGTTTAGGGCTCCCAGGGGCAGGGGGCTTCGATATAGATATGCTCGCCGGTTACGGGATGCGTGAAGGACACGCTGTGGGCATGGAGCATGAGGCCGCAGGGGCGCGGCGTTCCGTACAGGTCGTCGCCAACCAGGGGGTGACGCTCGCTGGCCAGGTGCACACGGATCTGGTGTTTGCGACCGGTGAGCAGCTCAACATCGATATACGAACGCGTGGGCAGGCCACGACGGCTCTTAAGGCGCTTGAGCACCTTCACGCGCGTCTGCGACGGCTTGCCGCTGGCACCGACGCGCATCTTGCGGCTGTCGTGGCGGTCGCGGGCGATGGGCTTGTCGATGAGCTTTTCGTTCCAGTCGATCTTGCCCTCGGCCAGCGCCAGATAGTGCTTTTCGAAGGCGTGGTCGATGACCATCTGGTCAAAGGCGGGCTGCGTCTGTTTGTCGAGCGAAAACAGCACCACGCCGGTGGTGTTGCGGTCCAGGCGGTTGAGCGGCTGCTTGTCAGTCGCGGCAAAGCCGTCGCCCATCGCCAGCAGCAGATCGCTGGCGTAGTCGGTAAGCGTGCGCTCGCCGGTGCCGTCGCCGTGGACGATCATGCCGGCGGGTTTGTCGATGGCCATGAGCCAGGCGTCGCAGTAGAGGACTTGAGGTTCTTCGTTCACGTGTAAGCCTTTCGGTTAGCTAATTCCCACAAACATGCAGCCCGAGGTCGCCCCGCGCAGGCGGGCGGCGGGCTTACGGCCGGCCTGTGCGGCCTCGACGGCACGGCGGACGCGTGCGACGGCGCGGCTCACCTCATCCGTCTCGAGCAGCGTGCCGTCCACCATAAGACGGCGCACGCCGGCGTCGAGCAGCTGTGGTACCTGTGGCGTAAGGTCGATGGGGTAAGCGTCGTACAAGCGTGAGCGGCCATGGATGTCGGTGCGCACGGGCATGACCTTGCCGTCGATATTCTTGAGCGACAGCTTGCGGGCGCGCAGGCGGCAGTTGGCGCAATCGTGGATGCAGCCATTGGCCACCTGCAGGATGCAGTGCTCGCTCGTCATAACGCGCGGACGGCCGAACACGGTGATGCCCAGGGCTGCGGGTGCGGCGGTGCCAAGCGAGACGATCTCGTCAAGTGTGATCTCGGGCGAGAGCCAAAACGCGCCGGCTCCGCGCTCGGCAAGAGCCTCCATGCAAGGTGTGTTGTGCACGGGCAGACAAGAGCGGACCTCCGCCGTGGCGCCAACCTGGGCGGCCAGGGCAAGCTCAGAGATATTGCCGACGGCGACCGTGGCACCGACAACAACCCACGGGTCAACGCGGACGTGGTCGACGGCGCGGCAGACCTCGTCGAGTACGGGTACGATACCCTGCTCAAATGCATCGGCAGGGGAGAGCTCGGCCGCATCGAGCGCGTCGGTGGTCATGTAGATGCGCGTTGCACCCTCGGCACGAGCGGCCTCGGCGGCCTCGAGCGAGGTGACGGTGGCGCAGATCTGCGGCTCGTCGCGGTAGTGCTTGGGCATGGGGCGCGTACATTTGTCGAGCACCGGCAACTCGAGCGTTTTTGCGCGCTCCTCGTACGGTGCCAGAATGGCCTCTTCCAGCGCCTTACAAGCGGCGGCGCGCACCTTGTGCACGGCGGAGAAGCCCATGCCGCAGCCCTCATCGAGCGCCACATCAAAGCTCGCGGCCTCAAAGGGAGAGGAGCCCATGCGCCCGACGTGCTCAACCAGATCGGATGCCTCGACGGCGCGGGTCTTGGCGGCCTCGACGGTGAAGCCCGTGGCGGTGGCGGTGAGCGCGGGGTTGTCACAGCAGGTGAGTGTGACAGTAAACGGCTCGCCCAGGCGCGCCACGACGGACACGTCAACAGCTCGGCGGCGCAGCACATCGCGCTTGAGCGCGGCGCCGGCGGCGTCGATGGCGCGCTGACTGCGAATCACGCGGACGCGGCAGCCCTCGGGCATGCTGCGGGGCACGCGGCACTCAATGATGTCACCGGCGGCGGCATCATCGGCGGCAATGGTGGTCAGGAACTGGTCAAACTCGTTATCGTGGCGAAGCTCCAGCAGGTCGCCTTTGCCCACGGGCTCAAACAGCTCAATGCGGGCGATGGCGGCGCGGCGACGGCGGTCGTCGGGCTTGAGGCCGCGCACATCGCGGTTGGCCGGGCGGCTGCCCAGCACCGTGCCCACGATCTGGCCGCGGTTGTTGGAACGCTCATAGCTCATCATCTCGTCGCCCGAGGTGCCGTCCTGATAGGCGTGCGTAAAGTCGCGGTTGAAGCAGCGCTTGAGCTGGCGCTGGCGGGCGGCTTCCTCGTCCTTGGCAACGGCGGCTCCGGATAGCATGTCGTCAATTTCGTGACGATACACATCGACGATGGAGTACACGTAATCGGGAGCCTTCATGCGGCCCTCGAGCTTGAGCGATGCGGCGCCGGCGTCATACAGACGGCGAACAAGCTGCGATGTGTTGGTGTCACGCGGGCATAGCGCACGCTCGCGGCCGGCGGGGGAGAGAGCGCGACCGTTTTCGTCGATCAGCTCGTAGGGCAGGCGGCAGGGCTGGGCGCACATGCCGCGGTTGGCCGAGCGGCCCGCCATGGCAAAGCTCGAGAGCAGGCATAGGCCCGAGTAGCAAAAGCAGATGGCACCGTGGCTAAAGACCTCCAGGTCAACGTCGGGCGCGGCGTCGTGGATGGCGGCGATCTCGTTGATGGAGAGCTCGCGCGAGAGAGTCACGCGGTCGGCGCCCTGCTCGCGGCACCAAAGCGTTCCGCGGTCGTCGTGGATGTTTGCTTGGGTCGAGATGTGCGTCTCGATGCCGGGCATGGTGCGCTTGACCTCAAAGAACAGGCCCCAGTCCTGGATGATGAAGGCGTCGGCGCCCAGCGTGGAACAGCGATGGATGAGTTGCAGCGCATCGCCCATCTCGGACTGCTTGATGACGATGTTGACCGTGACGTAGACGCGCGACCCGGCTAGATGTGCGGCGCGGCAGGCCTGCTCAAAGGCCTCGTCGGTAAAGTTGGTGGCCTTGCGGCGGGCGTTGAAGCTGCCCATGCCGCAATAGATGGCGTCTGCCCCCGCGGCGAGTGCGGCGGCAAAGGGCTCGGGCCCTCCGGCGGGCGCTAAAAGCTCGGGCCTGCGGTTAGTGGTTCGGCTGGCGGTTGCGGTCATATCCTGCCTTTCAAAATGCTCAGATATTCAAAAGTATAGTGGCGTCGCTGCGGTGGGCGACGCCCGCAGCCTAAGCAGGACAAAGTCTTCAGCAGCTTGGACTGGCTGCTCCACATGAGAACCGTTCAGCGGTTCGGGGAAACCGTTGGGCGATAAAATATTCTCGCAAGCTGATAATATTCTTGCATCAAACAGAAACCTTGAGTACTATCCCAATCAAGCGCGGTGTTCAGACCGAACTGTGCCTCCCGGTGTGAACACCGCGCTCACGCTCTCTCAATTGATCGTAAGGAGAAAAACATGAGCAAGACCGTCGTGTCTTCCGATAACGCACCCGCAGCCATCGGCCCGTATTCCCCCGGTATCCAGGCCGGCAACATGGTGTTCCTGTCCGGCCAGCTGGGCATCGATCCCGCGACCGGCAAGATGCCCGAGGGCGTCGAGGCCCAGGCCAAGCAGTCCCTCGCCAACGTCGAGGCCCTGCTGACCGCTGCCGGCGCTACCTTTGCCGATGTCGTCAAGACCACGGTCTACCTGGCCGACATCGCCGACTTCGCCGCCGTGAACGAGATCTACGCCTCCAAGTTTGAGGCCCCGTTCCCCGCGCGCAGCGCCTTCCAGGTTGCCGCCCTTCCGGCTGGCGGTCTGGTCGAGATCGAGGTCGTTGCCGCTCTCTAAGGCGTTGGCCACAACTAAACATGACATGCAAAAAGACCCTGCAGCGCGTGCGAGCTGCAGGGTCTTTTATCAAGTGACGGATCGCTTGTGGAGCCGCACTCCATTTTGCTCGTTAGCCTTCCTTGCGGACTTTTTGCAGGTAGCGGTAGACGCTGGGCTCAGAGATGCCCAGCGCGGCGGCGGCGCAGGCCACGGCGCCCTTGAGCATGAACACCCCGTTACCGTTGAGGTGGCGAATGACGTCCACGCGGTCGCTCTGACCAAGCGACGCTACATCCAGCCCGCGCGCGCTCAGCAACTCGGCAATGCTGCGGTCGATGAGCTCCTGTGTAGACTCCGAAAGGCTTTCGACCTCGATAGGGGCGGGCTCCGTGCGCGTCGGCGCCGCGTCGAAGCACGCCATGAGCTGCTGCGCCATGGCGTTGATGGAGCGCACGGTCGAGAGGTCGGTGTTGACGCAGAGCATACCGACGATCTCATCATTCTCGCGGATAAAGTACGTCGCTGACTCCAACGTCTTGCCGCCGGCACCGCGCCCCTCGTAGCCCGTAATAAACGGCAGGTCGCGATACTTGGCGTCGTGCATGATCTTGAGTGCCAGATCGGTGGCGGGACCGCCGACCTTGCGGCCGCTCACGATGCCGTTGCGAATATCGACGATGGCGTGGTCGGGATCCGAGAAATCGTGCAGCACGATTTCGCTGTTTTTGCCGAGTATCTGCTCCAGAAAATCGACCATCGGCAAAAAGCGACGTACGGTCTCGTTCACGGGCAACTCCTTTGGGTGAAATCGGAAATGTTCATAACAATTTTTTCTCATGGTAACACGCTGCCCATCATCTCGTATATCCGCAGGTACATTGCGTAATGCAGACGAACGGTAGGAATTTAGCGGTAAACGGTTGACCAAAAGAAATGTTAGATGTTATTTTGACCAGACACTTTCCTGACCTGCGGAAATGCGTAATTTCAGCTGAAGAATAGTCTGATAACAAAAAATTATTATTGAGAATGAGAATCATCTTTAATACGATATGCAATGAAGGCACAACCTCAACCCCGCACTGCGTCACAATAGAGCGTCAGATGCGAAAACAACTACTTCGAGGATTGGTGGTCAAATGACCCAGGAGACGGTTACGAACGGCACTGAAGCCCTGTTCACTCGCGAAGGCATGCCTCCCGTTAAGGAAATGATCCCGTGTGCCCTTCAGCACGTACTGGCATCGTTTGCCGGCATCATTACCCCGGCGGTCATCATGGCCGGCGTCTACGGCTTTAATAGCCAGCAGAGTACCGACATCATCCAGGTCGCGCTCATTCTTTCGGCGATCGACACGGCCCTTCAGGCCTTCGCTCCCTTCCGTCGCATCGGCGGCGGCCTGCCCATCGTCATGGGCGTTTCGTTCGCGTTCCTGCCGGCCCTGCAGGCCATGGGTGCCTCGGGCTTTAGCTTTGGTGCGCTGCTGGGTGGCGAGATCGTCGGCGGCGCCGTCGCGGTCCTCTTTGGTCTGGCCTACAGCAAGATCAAGTGGCTGTTCCCGCCCGTCGTGACCGGTACGGTCATCTTCTCCATCGGCGTTTCGCTGTATCCCACGGCCGTCAAGTATATGGCCGGCGGTATGGGTACGCCGCTGTGGGGCACCCCGCAGACCTGGTGCGTCGCTCTTATCACCTTCGCCGTGGTCTTTGCGCTCGCCAACTTTGGCAAGGGCACGCTCAAGCTGGGATCCGTGTTCTTTGGCATGATCGTTGGCATGATCGTCTCCATCCCCTTTGGCATGATCGACTTCTCCAGCGTCGCCACCGCTCAGGTCTTCGCTCTTCCCAAGCTCATGCCCTACGCGCTCGAGTTTGATCCCGAGGTCTGCATTACCCTCGCCGTCGTGTTCCCCATGGTTGCCATCCAGGTTATCGGTGACGTCTCCGCCGCCTGCCTGGGCTCCATCGACCGTATGCCCACCGAGCGCGAGCTCTCCGGCGCTATCGTGTCCCAGGGCCTCACCTCTATGGTCGGCGGTCTGCTGGGCGGTCTTCCCACCAGCGCCCTTGGCCAGAACGTGGGCATCATCTGCTCCAACAAGGTCGTCAACAAGTGGGTCTTTGTGATCATTGCGGCCGTCTTTGCCATCGCCGGTCTGTTCCCGCAGCTCTCTGCCGTCCTTTCCGCTATCCCGCAGCCCGTCATCGGCGGCGCGACCGTCGGCGTCTTTGGCACCATCACCATGAACGGCGTGCGCATGTTCACCCGCGAGGGCCTCACGCAGCGCACTACCACCATCGTCGGCACCTCCGTCGTCTTTGGCCTGGGTATCTGGATGGCCAGCGGTTGCCTTGCCGGCGAGGGTATGCCCGCCTGGGTGTCCACCGTCATCGGCTCCAATGCCGTAACCCCCACCGCCATCATGGCCATTGTCCTTAACCTGATCCTTCCGCAGACGCCGGTCGTGGCTCAGCACATCGATGCTGCCAAGGACGCTGCCGTGGATCTGGTCTTGCCCGAGAGCAAGAAGTAACCAATTCGGTGCTATTCGTCGGCGGACGCATCGCCTCGTCCGCCGACGCCATGCGGCACCAAGCCGCACTTCAAAGGGTTTGTCCCTTTGGTGAAGCGTTGACGGGAGAGGGCCCGTTTCCGGTGTAGGCCGGCGCTTCGCACTCCGCCATGTCAGAGGTGTCAAACCCCGCCTCTGATGTTGAAGGGAGCATCCATGCTTCTGGTCGCTAACGGTTCCGTCTTTACCCGCAACGCTCAGACCCCGTTTATTCCAAACGGTGCGGTCGCCATTGACGGAGATACGATCGTCGAAGTGGGCCCCGAGCGCGAGCTCAAGGCCAAGTACCCGGATGCCGAGTACGTCGATGCCCAGGGCAACCTCATCATGCCCGGACTCATCAACTGCCACACCCACATCTACTCGGGTCTGGCCCGCGGCCTTGCCATTAAGGGCTGCAACCCCACCAACTTCTTGGAGAATCTCGAGCAGCAGTGGTGGAAGATCGACGACAACCTGACGCTTGACGGCACCAAGGCCAGCGCCTATGCTACGATTTTGGACTCCATCCGTGATGGCGTCACCACGATCTTCGATCACCATGCGAGCTTCTGCGAGATTCCGGGAAGCCTCTTTACCATTAAGGATGCAGCTCAGGAGCTGGGCATGCGTTCGTGCCTGTGCTACGAGGTCTCCGATCGCCGCGGCCAGGAAAAGTGCGACCAGGCCATTGCCGAGAACGCCGAATTTGCCCAGTGGGCCGCCAAGGAGCGTCGCGATAACGACAACCACATGATCGCCGCCATGTTTGGCGGACATGCTACCTTTACGCTTTCGGACGAGACCATGGATAAGATGGCCGAGGCCAACAACGGCCTGACCGGCTTCCACATCCATGTGTGCGAGGGCATGAACGACGTGTGGGACTCCCGCCTCAACCGCGGTGGCATCAGCCCCGTCGAGCGCCTGCTGCAGCACAACCTGCTGGGTCCCGACACCATGCTGGGCCACTGCATCCACGTGACGCCTGCCGAGATGGATATCGTCAAGGAGTCCGGCACTTGGCTGGTCAACAACCCCGAATCCAATATGGGCAACGCCGTGGGCTGCGCCCCCGTGCTCGAGTTCTTCCGCCGCGGCATCCCCGTGTGCATGGGCACCGACGCCTACACCCACGATATGCTCGAGAGCCTTAAGGTCTTCCTGATTATTCAGCGCCACAACGCCGCCATGCCCAACGTGGGCTGGTGCGAGGCCATGACGATGCTGTTCGAGAACAACGCCAAGATGGCGAGCAAGTACTTCGATCGCAAGCTCGGTGTGCTCGAGGCCGGCGCTGCCGCCGACGTTATCGTTATGGACTACAAGCCCTTTACGCCGCTGAGCGAGGAGAATATCGACGGCCACATGCTCTTTGGCATGATGGGCAAAAACTGCCGCACCACCATCATCAACGGCCGCGTCCTGTACAAGGATCGCGAGTTCGTTGGCATTGATGAGGACAAGATCAACGCGTGGACCATGGCCGAGTCCAAGAAGCTCTGGAGCACGCTCAACGATCGCACCTACTAATTCACAAGTAGATTCGCGCGCGTCGGATGTTTCGCCACATCCGGCGCGCGCATAGGCGGCCTCCGCGGGGTCGCCGGCGCTGTGCTAGCGCTACACCGTATTTGCGCCCGCCGCGCGGTCTCGCCGGGCGTTACAGAGAGGAGCTCACTATGAGCGACATCATGAGGCCGATCCCGTTTTCGCAGCTGATGAACTGGATCATCGAGGAGCACAAGACTCAGGGCGCCGTCTTTGGCGTGCGCAAGATGGTCACGACCAACCAGGAGGGCGCGCTTCCCATTTTTGACGAGCGCATCGAGACTCCGTTTGGCCCGGCCGCCGGTCCCAACACGCAGCTTGCCCAGAACATCGTGGCCTCTTATGTGGCCGGTTCCCGCTTCTTTGAGCTTAAGACCGTTCAGGTTATGGACGGCGAGGAGCTCTCCAAGTGTGTGAACAAGCCCTGCATCGTGGCGCAGGACGAGTGCTACAACTGCGAGTGGTCGACCGAGCTCGAGGTTCCGCAGGCCTTTGCCGAGTACGTGAAGGCATGGTTTGCCTGCCACCTGATCGCTCGCGAGTACGGCCTGGGCAGCCCGGACGGCTTTGTCTTCAACATGTCCGTGGGTTATGACCTGGAGGGCATCAAGAGCCCCAAGGTCGACGCCTACATCGAGGGCATGAAGGACGCCAGCGGCTCCGACGTCTGGAACGAGTGCCGCGCATGGGCGCTCGCCAACCTGGACAAGTTTGAGCATGTCGACGCCGCGTTCGTCGAGTCCATCCCGGCACGCGTCTCCAACTCCATCACCGAGTCTACCCTGCACGGCTGCCCGCCGGCCGAGATCGAGCGCATCGCGACCTATCTGATCACCGAGAAGGGCCTCAACACCTACATCAAGTGCAACCCCACACTGCTGGGCTATGAGTTTGCCCGCCAGCGCCTCAACGAGCTGGGCTTTGACTACATCGTCTTCGATGACACGCACTTCCGCGAGGACCTGCAGTGGGCCGATGCCGTGCCTATGTTCGAGCGCCTGATCGCCCTGTGCGCCGAGCGCGGCCTGGAGTTTGGCGTCAAGCTGACCAACACGTTCCCCGTCGACGTGACGAGGAACGAGCTGCCCTCTACCGAGATGTACATGTCCGGCCGTTCGCTGTTCTCGCTGACCATCGAGGCTGCCCGCCGCATTACCGAGCAGTTTGACGGCAAGCTGCGCATCAGCTACTCCGGCGGTGCCACGGTCTACAACATCCGCGCCCTGTACGATGCCGGCATTTGGCCCGTTACCCTGGCGACCGACGTGCTCAAGCCCGGTGGCTACGAGCGCTTTAGTCAGATGGCCGGCGAATTTGGCGATCTGGACGGCAAGCCGTTCGCGGGCGTCTCTCTCAAGGCTGTGACCGCGATTCAGGCTGACTCGCTCACCAACCCGCTCTACAAGAAGCCGCTGCGTCCGCTGCCCGACCGCAAGGTCGCCGGCAAGAGCCCGCTTTCCGACTGCTTTACCACGCCGTGCCGCACGAGCTGCCCCATCCAACAGGATATTCCCGCCTATCTGGCGGCTGTTGACGAGGGCCGCTACGAGGACGCACTCAACATCATCATCGAGCGCAACGCCCTGCCGTTTATTACCGGCACCATCTGCCCGCATCCCTGCGGTCGTGCCTGCGAGCGTGCGTTCTACGAGCCCGAGGGTGCCCAGATTCGCGCCAGCAAGCTCAAGGCCGCCCGTGAGGCCATGACCGCCGTGCTGCCCAAGCTGCGCGCCCAGGCCATCGCCAACGACGGTGAGCGCAACGTTGCCGTTATCGGCGGCGGCCCGGCCGGCCTGGCGACGGCGTTCTTCCTGACGCGTGCCGGCGTGCCCGTCACCATCTTTGAGGCCCGCGACTCTCTCGGCGGCGTGGTCCGCCACGTGATCCCCGAGTTCCGCATTGCGAGAGACGATATCTCCCACGATGCCGAGCTCTGCCTGGCCTTTGGCGCCAAGGTGCAGCTCAACGCTCGCGTGGATTCCATCGACGAGCTCAAGGCTCAAGGCTTTACCGACGTGGTCGTGGCCACCGGTGCCTGGATGCCCGGCTCTGCGGGCCTGGGCGAGGGTGCCGAGCTCGATGTGCTGGAGTTCCTCGAGGCCGCCAAGAAGGGCGAGAAGCTCGAGCTGGGCGAGGATGTCGTAGTCATTGGCGCCGGTAACACCGCTATGGATGCGGCTCGCGTGGCCAAGCGCCTGGCTGGTGTGAAGAACGTGCGTCTGGTGTATCGTCGCACCAAGAAGCAGATGCCCGCCGACGAGGAAGAGCTTGATCTTGCTCTTGCCGACGGCGTTGAGTTCTGCGAGCTGCTGGCGCCTAAGGCGCTTAACGGCGCTGTGCTGACCTGCGACGTTATGGAGCTTGGCGAGCCGGATGCAAGCGGCCGTCGCAGCCCCGTCGCCACGGGCGAGACCGTCGAGCTTTCCGCCACCACGGTGATCTGCGCCGTGGGCGAGGGCATCGATGCCAGCCTGTACGATGCCGCGGGCGTCGAGCACGACCGTCGCGGCCGCCTTGCCGCCACCTCCACCGGCGTCGAGGGCGTCTGGGCTGCGGGCGACTGCCGCCGCGGTCCGGCTACCGTGGTCGAGGCTATTGCCGACGCCGCCGAGGTCGCCCGTGCCATCGCCGGTGTGGACTTTAACAAGTACGCCGACCAGAATGCTCAGGCCGGTCGCGAGGACACCTGCTACGAGCGCAAGGGGTCGCTGTGCCGCGACAAGCGCAACTGCACCAAGACCCGCTGCCTGGGCTGCGGCTCGGTGTGCGAGGTCTGCTGCGACGTGTGCCCCAACCGCGCCAACGTTGCCATTAAGGTGCCGGGCCTGGCCAAGCATCAGGTCGTCCACGTCGATGGCATGTGCAACGAGTGCGGCAACTGCGCCGTGTTCTGCCCCTACCAGGAGGGTCGTCCCTACAAGGACAAGCTCACCCTGTTCTGGAGCGAGCAGGACATGGAGAACTCCGAGAACGAGGGCTTCCTGGCCGTGGACGAGGACCACTTTAAGGTCCGCGTCGCCGGCACGGTCCGCACCGTCTCGGTCGATGCCGTCAACACCGGTCTTCCCGAGGCCGTCCGCCTGACCATCAGGGCCGTGCGCGACAACTATTCGTACCTTCTTAAGAAATAGGCGAGTCTCTTATGGCCAAATCCATTCAACATAACGTGGCCTACGTTGCCTGCGGAAGCGGTTGCGCCTCCGCAGGCGGCGACGCCCGCTGCAGCGAAGGCTGCATTGGCTGTGGCGCCTGCGTCACGGCCTGCCCCCACGGTGCCATTGCGCTGGTCGATGGCATCGCCCGCGTAGATCGCTCCAAGTGCACGGGCTGCGGCCTGTGCGGCATGGCGTGCCCGCAGCGCGTGATTGCCTTCGTTCCCGGCTACCAGAACATTCTGGTGCGCTGCAACAACACCGATAAGGGCGCCATTGCGCGCAAGATTTGCGATACGAGCTGCATCGGTTGCGGTATGTGCGCCAAAAAGTGCCCTGCCGGCGCTATCCGCATCGAGGACAACTGCGCCCATATCGACGGCGTGGACTGCCTGTCGTGCGGCATGTGCGCGGTTGTGTGCCCGCATGGCGCCATCCACGACCGCACCGGCATCGCCGCCGGCGTGTAGAAGGGAATCGCCATGGCACAGGAATTCACTTTTACCGTTAACGGCGTCGAGCACACGACGACCCAAAACAAACCGTTGCTGCGCTACCTGCGCGACGACCTGCACATTCATTCCGCCAAGGACGGCTGCTCCGAGGGCGCGTGCGGTACCTGCACCATCCATGTGGACGGTGCGGCCGTCAAGGCGTGCGTACTGACCACCGCTCTTGCCGCCGGCCGTAACATCGTGACCGTCGAGGGCCTGCCCCAGGACGTGCGCGAGGCCTTTGTGTACGCCTTTGGCGCCGTGGGCGCCGTGCAGTGCGGTTTTTGCATCCCCGGTATGGTCATGGCGGGTGCGGCGCTCATCGCCGAGGACCCCGAGCCCACCGAGGAGCAGATCAAGTACGCCATTCGCGGTAACGTCTGTCGCTGCACCGGCTACAAAAAGATTATCGAGGGCATCTCGCTGGCCGCTGCGGTGCTCCGCGGCGAAAAGCAGATCGACGAGGACCTGGAGCGCGGCGATGACTACGGCGTGGGCAAGCGCGCCTTCCGTATTGACGTGCGCAAGAAGGTGCTCGGCGAGGGCAAGTATCCCGACGACATCGACGAGCTCGATCAGCCGGGCCTGACCTATGCCAGCGCCGTGCGCTCCAAGTATCCGCGCGCCCGCGTGCTCTCCATCGACACCTCCAAGGCCGAGGCCCTGCCCGGCGTGGTAGGCATTCTGCGCGCCGAGGACGTGCCGGTCAACCAGGTCGGCCACCTTATCCAGGACTGGGACGTCATGATCGCCCAGGGCGATATCACCCGCTGCGTGGGTGATGCCATCGCGCTGGTGGTTGCCGAGGACGAGGCGACGCTCGAGAAGGCCAAGAAGCTCGTAAAGATCGATTACGAGCCGCTGGAGCCCGTGCGCAACATCGCCGAGGCCAAGGCCGCCGACGCCCCGCGCCTGCATGACAGTTTCTTTGCCTTTGGCAACACGGTGGAGCTCAAGGACAACGTATGCCAGAGCCGTCACGTGACGCGTGGCGACGCCGCCAAGGCGCTGGCGGAGAGCGCGTTCACCGTGACGCAGCGCTTTACTACGCCCTTTACCGAGCATGCTTTCTTGGAGCCCGAGTGCGCCGTCGCCTTCCCGTACAAGAACGGCGTCAAGGTGCAGTCGACCGACCAGGGCGCCTACGACACGCGTAAAGAGTGCGCCCACATGTTTGGCTGGGATAGCGAGCCCGAGCGCGTGGTCGTCGAGACCATGCTCGTGGGCGGCGGCTTTGGCGGCAAGGAGGACGTGTCCATCCAGCACCTGGCCGCGCTCGCCGCATATAAGTTCCAGCGTCCCGTGAAGTGCAAGCTCGCGCGTGCCGAGTCGCTCGCGTTCCATCCCAAGCGCCACGCCATGGACGGCACCTTTACACTGGGCTGCGACGCCGAGGGCAACTTTACCGGCCTGGATTGCGAGATCAACTTTGATACCGGCGCCTACGCGTCGCTGTGCGGCCCGGTGCTCGAGCGCGCCTGTACGCATGCCGTCGGCCCCTACAAGTACCAGAATACCGACATTCGCGGTTTTGGCTACTACACCAATAACCCGCCCGCCGGCGCGTACCGCGGCTTTGGCGTTTGCCAGTCCGAGTTTGCGCTCGAGAGCCTGATCGACCTGCTGGCAGAGAAGGTCGGCCTGGATCCGTGGGAGATTCGTTACCGTAATGCCATCGAGCCGGGTGAGGTTTTGCCCAACGGCCAGATCGCCGATTGCTCCACGGCGCTGAAGGAGACGCTGCTCGAGGTCAAGGATGCCTACTATGCGCATCCCGGACACGCCGGTATCGCCTGCGCCATGAAGAACGCCGGCGTGGGCGTGGGCCTGCCCGATGCCGGCCGCTGCAAGATCCGCATCGAGAACGGCGTGGCCGTGGTCTATGCCGCCACGTCCGACATCGGCCAGGGCTGCAACACCGTCTTTTTGCAGGACGTTGCCGAGGCATGCGGCCTGCCGCTGAGCTGCATCGCCAACGGCGAGTGCTCCACCGAGAACGCTCCCGACTCCGGCACCACGTCTGGTTCGCGTCAGACGGTCGTGACCGGCGAGGCCGTGCGCGGCGCCGCCTTCCTGCTGCGCGATGCCATGCTTGACATCGAGGCCGGCAAGCCCGCGCCCGATGCTCCCGTGAGTGCGCATGGCGACGGCGTCAAGATCGAGTACGACGACGGTCACGCCTATCAGCTGCACACGCAGGAGCTCGTCGCCGGCCAGGGTATGCATCCTCAGGATCCCGAGGCCGCCATCAAGGCGCTCGAGGGATGCGAGTTTGGCTACGTGTACCTGGAGCCGACCGACAAACTGGGTGCGGATGTTCCCAACCCCAAGAGCCATATCTGCTACGGCTTTGCCACGCATGTGGTCATTCTGGATGATGACGGCCGCGTGAGCGAGATCTACGCCGCGCACGATTCCGGCAAGGTGGTCAACCCCATCTCCATCCAGGGTCAGATCGAAGGCGGTGTGCTCATGGGTATGGGCTATGCGCTTACCGAGGACTGGCCGCTCAAGGACTGCGTGCCCCAGGCAAGGTACGGTACGCTCGGGCTGTTCCGTGCGCCCGAGATTCCGGATATCCATGCCATCTACGTGGAGAAGGACGAGCTACTGCCTGTGGCATATGGTGGCAAGGGCATCGGCGAGATCGCAACGATCCCCACGGCGCCCGCCGTACAGAACGCTTACCGCGCGTTTGACGGCAAACTGCGTCCGGATCTTCCCATGGTGGATACGCCCTACAGCCGCGCCCGTCACCGCGGCTAGGGTAGAGCGCGTACGGCCATTGCTAACGGGCCGTTCGCGCTCAGCATCAACTACATACGCTGCGCCTTTGGCCCCAGCTCCATCGAGAGCCGGGGCCTTTTGTTTGGAGCGCCTCCGCATGCGGAAACTGTGTCCCGGAATCCAGCTTCGGAACGGGATGAACTTTCCCAACGGGGCCGCATGCGGAAACTGCGTCCCGGAATCGTGCCTCAGAATGGGATGTGTTTTCCGCTGGCCGGCCGTTTGGAAACCGCATCCCAGTTTGAGCGTTTATTCCGGGATGCGGTTTCCGCTGAAGGACTCAACCGGAAAGCCTGTCCCGTTCCGAGGCTGGATTCCGGGACACGCTTTCCGCCAGGCCCGCCATCCGGAAAGTGCATCCCGTTTTGAGCGTCCAGGCTGGGCCGCGCTTTCCGTTGGCGTGGCCGTTGGGAAAACGCGGCCCAGATAGGGGGGATGCGATCCGGCGATGCACGGCCTAGCAGCTCCTACAGCTCCACGTCGTTGAGCCACGTCGGCAGCGCGGTCTGCCGGATGCCTGCCGTCTGCAGCTTTTTGGCGAGCATTCCTGCCGAGCGGACCTCGTTCATGGTAAAGCGCAGCAGAGGGTGGCCGTAGAGCGATAGGTGCGCCTCGCGCTGTCGTTCGGCAACGAGCGCCTCGGCGGTGGTGCGTCCGGCCAGCATGGTCTGGTCGGTATATTTGATGAGCCCGTCGAGCTCGCCCAGCGTGAGTTCCCGCGCCTGGCGCTCCCAGGCAAAGTCCGTTCGTATGGGCTTGGCCGAATCGAAGGGGTCCGTCAGCTCGTATTGAAGCCAATCGGGCGCAAAGCCCGTCTCGATCATGATGGCTCGGGCGACCGATTCCCCGCCGCTCTCGGCGCGGGCGTCGGCATATCGAAGCGTTGTGAGGGCGGTGCGAATCGCGCGACCATTGCGGGCAGTCGCTCGTTGCTCAACGGCCTCCATCAGCTGTTCCGACGCAAGGCCGAGCTTTGAGATCGCCGAATCGGCAATGGGCATGCCGTCGGCAAAACCAGTTTGCAGCAGGCAATCTGTGGCCGTTTGGATGGGCGGCGTTACCGATATGCCGGCTCTGCGTATTGCTCCGGCCGGCTCAATCTGGTGTCGCTGAATATGTGCGCCCGGACGAGCCGACGGCTTTGTCGAGCTGCAAACATGCACGACGTTCAGGTGTCGCCACGAGACCTCGAGCCCCAGCAGGCAAGCTGCCGAAAACGAGCAGAACGTCCAATCGGGATGGATGATCGCAAGGGCGCGGAGGATCTCGCAATGGCGTTGCGCTCGGTTGAGTTCATCCCAGTGCGTTTTTCGCGCAAACAACCCCGGCATGGGCGAGACAACCGTGCCGCCGGTGCGCCGAAGGAGCGCTTTTCGGATCGCCGTGCTCGGGGGAATCAGACAGCGTCCCTCTTGTTCGGCTTGAGTGAGCAGTTGGTCGATGAGCTGGTCGTTGCAATGGGTCATGAGCTACCGCCTCCTTTTGGGTAGCAAAAACGTATCAGCTGGAACTTGCCGCTCAGCTGACCAAAAGCTGACCAAAATCTAACCATGCAGGTAGATGGCCTGTTTTCGGCGACATTTTTACATCCGAATCGGTGGGCGGTAATCGGCGACCTTGAACGGTAGCGAATTATGAAGATTGGGTAAGTTTCGGGACGTGTACTTTTTTGAAAAAGAGCATTCTATCTGCTGTATTGTGTTTCTGGATCGCATATTTGAAGGCGTGTGATAAGGGCGGCTGATCGTCGTCTTGTATCTGCGGAAACAGTGATCCGGAATTGACGTTCGGAATGGGACGCGCTTTCCGGAACGCCCCTCAACCGGAAACTGCGTCCCAGATTTCGGCCCCAGAGTGGGATGCCGTTTCCGGAACAGCCCTCAACCGGAAATTGCATCCCGGAATGAGCGCTCAGAGCGGGATACATTTTCCGGAACGGTCCACGTGCGGTGGTGTACCGCCCCTTTTGCGTGCGCCGCTTGTCGAATTACGTTATAGCTAGCTATATTATAGGAAGATATAATATAGCTAGCTATAACGCAAAGGAAGGATGGCCCTGTGTTTATCGGAAGAACAGTGGAAATGTCCGAGCTCAATCGACTGTATGGCACGGGCTCCTTTGAGATGCCTGTGATTTATGGCCGCCGTCGTGTGGGCAAAACGCGCCTTATCACGGAGTTCATTCAAGGCAAGAAGGCTATTTACTTTCAAGCTCGTCGTACCAATGCAGAGGCAAACCTGCACGGCTTTAGCCAGGCGATACTTGCGGGTTCGGTTGGTGCTGCAGGTGTGTCGTTTCGTAGTTTTGACGAGGCGTTCGATGCGTTGGCCACCATGGCTCGCACGGAACGTTTGATTGTCGTGATTGACGAGTATCCCTATCTCGCCCAATCGAATCCCGAGATCAGCTCGTTGCTGCAAGACAAGATCGATCACTTGTACAAAGAGACCAAGCTCATGCTTATCCTGTGCGGGTCGTCGCTTTCGTTCATGGAAGAGCAGGTGCTGGGCTACGAGAGTCCGCTATACGGTAGGCGTACGGCCCAGTTTAAGATCATGCCGCTGGATTTTACGACGACCCTCGGCTTGTGGCAGAGCATGGGTCGCGAAGACGCTGCGGTTTGCTATGGCATGACGGGCGGCATTCCTGCATATATCGAGAAAGTCGATCCTACCGTATCGCTCGAGGACAACATCAAACGTCTTTTTCTTACTCCTACGGGCTATCTCTTTGAGGAGCCGAGTAACCTGCTATTGCAAGAGTGCCGCAATCCCGAGCAATATGATGCGATCGTGCAGGCAATTGCTCAGGGGCGCTCGAGGATCTCGGAGATTGCGAGCTCTACGGGAATCCCTGCGAGCAACGTAAAGAGCTATGTGGATAAGCTGGCGTCGCTTGGGATTGTCGAGCGCGAGCTGCCCCTAAACGAGACGAGCAATAAGCGAGCCGTGTATCTGCTGAGCGATCAGATGTTTAGGTTCTGGTACCAGTTTGTTCCGCAGAACATCGGGCTGATTCAAAACGATATGGCCGCGATGGCGTATAAGCGCATTGAACCGCACGTATCGGATTACATGGGCACGGTCTTTGAGCTTATATGCAGGCAATACGTGTACGAACTCGCGCGGGCGGGCCAGCTCGATGTGGTTCCGGCAAGCGTTGGGCGCTGGTGGGGGACGGATAATCGCACGCATACGCAGGAAGAAATCGACTTGATTGTTGACGATGGCGAGGGCACTGCGCTGTTTGCGGAATGCAAATGGCGCAATGAACCGGTGGGCGAAGACGTGCTGCAAAAGCTCGTGCATCGAAGCGAGCTCTTTAGACGGCAGCACAAAAGCTATGCACTATTCTCAAAAAGCGGCTTTACGCAAAGATGTCAGGAAGCTGCGGCGAACAGGGGAGATACCAAGCTGATCTCGTTTGCCGAGATGTGTGAGCGGAGATAACCAAGCGCGCTCTGATGTGATGTTTGGAATGGGGCGCGCCAATGATGCCAAGCGTAAAACCTTCAATGAATATGGCGTAAAAACTACAGCGGTCATGGCGTAAAAACTACATTGAAAGTAGCGTAAAAACAGCATTGAGAATGGCGTAATTTCGCATGTCGCATGATCGCCCGAGCTCGCATACGGCCTTTTGCGAGCTCTTGCCATGAACGAGAGCCAGGCTGTCACGTACAAGACGCTCATAAAGGACGCCTCGTACGGTGAGGCGGGCCCCGACGAGAGGACCATCGCTGCGTACCTGGATCTCTTCAACAGGCTCAAGCTGACCGAGGACCTGTGTGGATGGGAGCCATCGAGGTCAAGCTGAGTGATGCGAAAGCAGACGATGGAGCGAGAAATCTCAAGGCGCTGGAGAGGAAAGTGCTCTCCAATCCTGCCGCCCAGAATGCCGCACCGGCGTTTTTGGCGGTCGTGGTTGGAAAGGGGAGCATTGCCTACACACGCGACGACGGCGTGGCGGTGATCCCCATGGCGGCACTTGGTGCGTAGTGGTTTTGCGGGCATGGCATTGCGCCCTGCTTTCATGTCCGCGCGGGCGCCTATCCTTACGGCAATGTAGCCGCCTATGTAGCAAGCGGCAGGCAACGGAGAAAGGCCATGACCGTGTCAGCTGAAAAGACGCCGTGTATCTCGGCTATCGATACGACGAACTTTGCGCGCCAGATCGTGCTGGACTTTGAGTTTGCGCCGGTGCCAAAGCAGCGCCAGCGCCGTGGACTGCGCAACGAGATTATCGAGGTCGGCGCCGTCAAGCTCGATTACCACGGCAACGTTATGGGCGAGTTCTCGCAGTTTGTGCAGACGGAATTTACCGAAGGCGTTGCGTTTTCCGTCCGCGAGCTTACGGGGATATCGGCCGTGGACACTGCGATGGCCGATCCGCTCTACATGGTAATCAAAAGGCTCAGCGATTGGATCGGTTGCTACTCCGCACAGGTAGTTTGCTGGAGCGGGGCGGACCGTCGACAGCTTTTGACCGAGTGCCAGGCAAAGCACATCGATCTTTCCGCATTTCCTACGGACTGGGCCGACCTGCAGGCGTTTTACACCTCGATCATGGACGTGGGCAGCCACGGGCGCGTCTCTTTGAGTGACGCGGCGACGTGGTTTGGCATCGAGTTCGACGAGTCGACGGGTCACGCCCACAGCGCCCTTGCCGATGCGCGCGTGACCGCCAAGCTGCTCAAGCAGGTGATGGACGGGGACTACCGCGTGAGCCCGCGCGCCCAGGAAGTCCGTCAACGGTGGGGGATGGGCGAGCGAGCCCAGACGCGTCTTTCCAGCAAGTGCCCCGAGCTGGGCGATCTGCTGCTGAAGCTGAAGGCGGAGGGGAGGTAGGAGGCCGCCCTCTGCCCATGCTGGTGCGGCGCCTTACTGCCTGGCAGTTCCTGACGTCGGCAAATGACTCCCGCAGTGACCTATCACGATTAACTGTGCCTCGTCATCAAAACAAAAGTGCAGACGGAATGGGTCGCGGCGGTTGCGACCGTTGCCCTTAATGTGCGGCAAGATGCAAACCTGCTTACCGTTGTAGGTGCGTTGGCGGAGCCGCATGAGCTCGGTGTCGTTTTTAGTCAGCTTGGTCTCGGTCGGCGCGGCGTCAAACGAGGTCTGATTTCTAAACTCGCTATAGAGGTCTCCGGTCGTCGGGCGCTCCCCAAACTTGAGTTGCCACATAACGGTCGCTACGGATTTAAGGATCTGCCATTCCTCGTCAAGATCGGCAAAATCATAGCGGCGTGCCGAGTCGTATGCCTCGGGCAAAACGAAAATGCGCGAGGGCCAGAGATTCGCGGCAAACTTAAGCTCGTCCTCAAGGGTGCGCGGAAATGCCTCGAGTCCCTCGACAAAGCATGCTTCTGCTCTGAGTGCAGCTACCTGCTTTTCTGAGCGGTCGGCTCGCTCCAGCGCCTCTTGGAGTCGATACTTTAAGTTGGCGATCGTGTTCTCGGATTCATCCAACTCGAGCAGGCTGTTTTCCAGCTGCTCAATACGCTGCTCATACGCGGCATTGCTGTCGGCGTAATCGTTTGCCAGCCCCTCCCAGAGCTGCCTGTCGGCAGTCTCTTTTGACAGCAGCTCTTTAAGGTTGTCCATTGCCTCTTGGCTGTACGAGGCGTCAAGCGCTTCGGTGCGTTTTGCCTCGGCTACGGTTTCATTCTCTGCGTGGCGTTTCATCTCTGCCATGCGGCTGCGTAGCGCCCCGATTGATTGGCGCGATTTGTACCAGGCAATATCGCTCGTGTCTACAATATCGCCCCTGCCGCGCAAGAACGAGCGCCCCAGACTCCGGTTAAGTATCGTGGATGTCTGGTTGCCGTACTCGCTCAGCCTATCGCGCCTGATACAGAGGTGCCGACGTGCGTCTTCTTCGTCAGACAGATTGATGCTCGGTTGGTAAATACGAAGTGACGACTTGGGGCAGTTGTATCGATAGGCAGGTGTATCGTAGAGAAAAAGATTGAACAGCTTTGATTTGAGCCGACCATCGGATTCGTCGGCGGTAAACACGTTGGCTAGGCCCATAAGGTTATTGGCGAGCTTGCCGGGATCTTTGACGGGATATCGTCCGGCATCATCGCTGGTTATTAGAATCAGAGGGAGCTCGCGCTGGCTGCTCAGAAGGTTGTCGGAGAACTCGGCGTCAAAGTTCTCAAACGTCAGGCGCGTGCACGATGTGTTGATGACAGTCTCTCCAACGCACGCCTGATGATTGGGAAGCGAAAACAGAACCTTTGCGATGCGGGGAATATTGAGGTCCGGTTCTGGCAGTGGCCAGCCCACATATTCGGGCAGGGTCGCATAGGTGACTTTAATATTGACTAGGCAGGAGTTGTCATCGGCCGTTTCAAGGCCAATGCAAGTGTGCCAGTGACGATACGAATAATGACTGTCGGGCTCGTCATATTCAAAGGCCCAAGCGACGGGAATCTTGCCTCGCTTGTCGTTAAAGGCTGCACGAGTGCAAATGCTCACACGGCTGCCTGTGGTCATGCCTCCAGAATAGCCAACGGGATAGCTGAGGTTTCCAAATACAAAGTCGGAGGCAACGTCTTTATTGCTTGACAAAAACTCAAAGGCGCTCTGCTCATGGCGCTTGCGCTTCTCTTTGTCGCGCACCCAGGTGTAGATCTGACGATATGCATCGACGATTGAGGGCGTGGTGGTCGAATAGGGCGAAAGCCTGAACTTTGCTCGGTAATGAATCTGTTCGTTTTCGGACCGCATGTTAGCCTCGCTTGCCTGGTGGCGTAATTGACCTGTAATGCTCAAGTGTAGGCGTTTGAGTAAAGGGCGCGCATCGAACAACGGGCGTTAGGTGCCAAAGCGTCTGTAAGCGTGCTAATGGGCGCTGGTGACGCGGAGCGATCATAAGGTATTCACGCTATTCGCAGCATTGTTGAGCAACAAACCGCGCGAGGTAAAAACGATTCCTTTTGCAGAAAACCCCATGACACGGCAAGCTGATTGAAAGACAATAGATAAAGCTGTAACAAGGGTGAATCGTCCTTCACCCCGGTATCAATAAAACCCAGGAGATTTTTCGTGGCCATTCAGACGAAAATTCTTCGGGGGGGGGGTGCTCGCCAGCGAGTGTCTTCCTTCGATAGACAATCCTAGCGTTATCTTGCGACACGCATTTTCGCTTCTCGTAAAGCGGGGCGCGTGATGGCAAAGCTAGCAGAGATAACGCCCGGTACGCGCGTTCGCGGTATCGCGGGGGATTCGCCCGTGACCATTAAGGCTGTCGAATGGCATGGCGATTCCGTCTTAAACGTAATCTACAAGACGGACCAGGGCGCACTGGGTGACCGACCTCTCTTCGATACAGACGAGGATAAATACATCATCGAAAAGTCCAGCGCCTGGGCGTTCGATGCCGACCCCGATGACCTGCGACTCGTGTCCGAAGCGTATCGCATAGGCTTGGCTCATCTGTTCGATCCCTATCTGGCTATTCGTACGTCGTCTATCGAGCCGCTGCCGCACCAGATCTCGGCCGTCTACAAGGAAATGCTGCCGCGCTTGCCGCTGCGTTATGTGCTGGCGGACGACCCCGGTGCAGGCAAGACCATCATGACGGGCCTCCTAATAAAAGAAATGATTGCTCGCGGCGATCTTAGGCGTTGCCTTATCGTGGCCCCCGGTAATCTTGTGGAACAGTGGCAAGATGAGCTATGGCAAAAGTTTGGGCTCAGATTCCGCTTGCTTACAAATGATGTTCTGGAGTCTTCTGCCACCGGAAACCCCTTCGATGAGGTCGATTTTTGTATCGGCCGCCTAGATAAGCTGGCTCGCAACGACGAGATCCAAAAGAAGCTAAGGGCAACTTCGTGGGATCTCGTTGTATGCGACGAGGCCCACAAGATGAGCGCGACAAACTTTGGCGGCGAGTTTAAACCGACCAAACGCTATAAGCTCGGTCAGCTCTTGGGCGACACAACCGAAAACTTGTTGCTCCTGACGGCTACGCCCCACAACGGTAAGCCGGCTGACTTCCGCTACTTTATGGCGCTCGTGGACAAGGACCGGTTTGCGGGAGGCAATCGCGTTAAGAATCCTGCGGCGCGCTCCACTGCCGGCCAGGCTCAGGGCCTTCCGCCCGCCGCTTCGCTTGACTGCGATGTTTCCGATGTTATGCGTCGTCTTGTGAAAGAGGAGCTGCTCAAGTTCGATGGGCGCCCGCTATTCCCCGAACGGTGCGCCTACACAGTCGAATACGACCTATCTCCTGCCGAGCAGGAGCTCTATGACTCGGTGACTCATTACGTCACCGAGGAGTTTAACCGTGCGGAGCGCTTGGGTGGCAAGCATAAGAACAGCGTCGGCTTTGCTTTGACTATCTTGCAGCGTCGTCTTGCGTCGAGTCCCGAGGCCATCTTCCAGTCGCTTCGGCGTCGTCGCATACGGCTTGAGTCCAAGCTCGCCGAGGCAAAAAGCGTTGCGAGCGGCAAGGTCGCCTATACAGATAAATGGGGCATCGATGCCAGAGATTTTGACGAGGACGATTACGACTCCGAAGAGTACGAACAAATGGAAGATGACGTCGTAGACACCGCTTCTGCGGCGGCGACTGCGGCTGAGCTCGATGCCGAGATCGCGATTTTACGCACGCTCGAGCGCAAGGCAAACGATGTTCGCATTAGTGGCGAGGACCGTAAGTGGGAGGAGCTTTCGCGACTGCTGCAAGACGATTCCAATATGTTTGGCATGGACGGTCGACGTGAGAAACTCATCATCTTTACCGAACACAAGGACACGCTGAACTACCTCGCAGAGAAGATTGGCTCCCTCCTGGGTGACCGTTCTGCCGTGCTCACCATTAAGGGCGGTATGACGCGCGACGAGCGCCATCGTGCCGAGGAAATGTTTAAGCAGGATGCGAACTCGCGCATCCTTGTCGCTACGGATGCCGCCGGCGAGGGCATTAACCTACAACGTGCGCACCTTATGATCAACTACGACCTGCCGTGGAATCCCAATCGACTCGAGCAGCGCTTCGGTCGTATTCACCGCATCGGTCAAACCGAAGTATGCCATCTGTGGAACCTTGTCTCCACGCAGACGCGCGAGGGAGAAGTATTCCAACGTCTGTTCAGTAAGCTCGAGGTGGAACGTGCCGCGCTGGGCGGCAAGGTTTTCGATATCTTGGGCAGAGTTACCTTTGAAGGCAAGACGCTCCGTGACTTGCTCCTCGATGCGATTCGCTATGGCGATGACCCCGAAGTGCGGGCGCGGCTCAACCAAGTAGTCGATGCATCGCTTGATACGAGCTCCATTAAACGGCTTTTCAAAGAGTATGCGCTTACCGATGACGTCATGGACGCTCGCGGCGTAAGCGCCATTCGCGAGGATATGGAACGCATGGAGGCGCGCAAGCTCGAGCCGCACTTTATCCAGGCATTTTTCATGGCGGCAATGAAGCGCTTGGGAGGACGCGTGGCATCTCGCGAGCATGGCAGGTTCGAGGTGCTCGAGGTGCCGTTCTCAGTTCGCTCGATGAGCATGGGCGGCGAATGCGGCCACGTGCTTGCCTCCTATGAGCGTATTTGCTTTGACAAAGAATCTAAAGAGGGTCCTGGACTCGTTCCCGCGGAGTTGGTATGCCCCGGTGAACCGCTTTTGGATGCAACGGTGAAGGTACTGATTGGCCAAATGGGTTCGGCGCTTAAGCGGGGCTGTGTGCTCGTGGACGATAGAGATTTTGGAGACAGGCCGAGACTCTTGCTCTATATCGAGAACTCCGTCCAGGATGGCACGACGCTGGCCGACGGCACCAAACGTACGGTATCCAAAGAGTTTAGGTTCGTTGAAGTTGACGCTGCGGGCGAAGCTCGTGATGCGGGCTATGCGCCCTATTTTGACTATCGCGGTCCTCGTCCGTCCGAGGCATCTGCCGCGCACGCTATCGCTTCTGAGCAGGAGTGGCTTACCGGCGACATTGACGCGCTTGCCATGGATTTCGCCATTCGCGAGATCCTCCCTGTGAGTCTCAAAGAGGTACGCAATCGTCGTATTCCGCAGGTCGAGAAGATCGAGCGAGCCGTTGACGCGCGTCTTACCGACGAAGCCAATTATTGGGATGGTCGCGCATGGGAGCTGGAGGAGAAAGAAAAGCAAGGCAAGAAGACGCGCCTGAGCTCTCTGAATGCCCGTCGTCGCGCCGACGATTTGCGCGACCGTAGACAAATGCGTTTGGCGGAGTTGCAGCGCGAAAAGACCGTCACTCCCGCGACTCCGAGGGTGCTGGGCGGCGCGCTTGTGATTCCAGTTGGCATGCTGCCCCACGACTCGCAAGCTACCACCGAATCCAGTGCGGCGGGCAGGCGCGAGGTAGAGCTTGCCGGCATGCGTGCCGTCATGGCTATCGAGCGGGAGCTGGGATTTACGCCACGGGATCGAAGCGCAGATAACTGCGGCTACGACATTGAATCCGTGGTGCCCGATGAGCTTCGTGCTAAAGGGCCGGCGCTGCGAATGATTGAGGTCAAGGGTCGCACCGCGGGCGCCACTACGGTCACTGTCTCGCACAACGAGGTGATGTGTGCGCTCAACAGGCCAGATGCCTTTGTGCTCGCACTGGTCGAGGTCGATGGAAACACGACCCGAACTTCTTACATCGCACATCCATTTACAAGTCCGCCGGATTATGCCGCGGCAAGCACGAACTACGACATCGCGCGCCTCAAGGAAGCGGGCGACGTGATACTAGAGAGGGAGCAGAAATGGCAGTAAAGAAGAAGCTCATCGAGGTGGCTCTGCCGCTCGACGATATCAATGCGGCCTCTGCGCGTGAGAAGTCCATCCGCCACGGGCATCCCTCGACGCTGCATCTCTGGTGGGCCCGCCGCCCGCTGGCCGCGGCGCGCGCCGTCATCTGGTCGTCGCTGGTGGACGACCCGTCGGCGCATCCCGAGGAGTTCCCCACCGTGGAGGAGCAGGCTGTCGAGCGCGAGCGCCTGTTCGACATCCTGCGCGAGCTCGTGGTGTGGGAAAACTCCAATAACGATCGTGTGCTTAATGCCGCCAAGGCTGAGATTAAAAAGTCGATGGGCGACGACTTGCCGCCCCTGTTGGATCCTTTTGCAGGTGGAGGCGCCATTCCGCTGGAAGCCCAGCGTCTGGGTCTTAAGGCCTATGCGCAGGACCTCAACCCGGTCGCCGTTACCATCAATAAGGCAATGATTGAGATTCCGCCGTTGTTCGCGGACAAGCCCGCCGTTAACCCCGGGGCTCGGGGTAAGTTGACCAATGGAGGTTGGAGCGGTAACGCTGGTCTGGCTGCTGACGTTAAGTTCTATGGCACCTGGATGAAGGAGGAGGCCGCCCAGCGTATCGGGCATATGTATCCCAAAGTGCGGGTGCCTGCCGAGCAGGGCGGCGGCGA
Source organism: Collinsella sp. (assembly GCA_048244295.1). Classification (GTDB taxonomy): domain Bacteria; phylum Actinomycetota; class Coriobacteriia; order Coriobacteriales; family Coriobacteriaceae; genus Collinsella. The sequence continues at coordinate 12,038 of DBFAZJ010000097.1, read as the reverse complement.
GGCGACCGTCATCGCATGGCTGTGGACCCGCACCGTCAAGTGCCCCAACCCCGCCTGCGGGCACGAGGCAATCCTCGTGCGCTCGTTCGATCTCTCCAAGAAGAAGGGCAAGGAGTGGCACGTTGAGCCCGTCTGCGAGGACGGCGAGGTGCGCTTCGAGGTCGCGCCTGGCAAGGCGATGCAGGACGGCACGGTGAACCGCCGCGGTGCGACCTGCGTGCACTGCGGGACACCTATAGATTTTAAATACGTCAGGGCAGAAGGCCGCGCGCATCGCATGGGCGAAAAACTTATGGCGATTGTTGCCGAGGGTAAGCGTGGGAGGGTTTATTGCGCGCCAAACGATGAACAGGCATCCGTAGCAGACATCCCAAAGCCAGACGAATATCCCGATGCGGATATCGCGTCTAACCCCAGGGACTTCAAGACTCCCAACTATGGTCTCGCAACTTTTTCTCAGCTCTTTACCAATCGACAGCTGACGGCGCTGACGACGTTCTCGGAGCTCGTCGGCGAGGCGCAGAGAAAGGCCGAGACGGATGCCATTGCTGCCGGGCTGCCCGATGACGGCGTGGGCCTGGCGGACGGCGGCACCGGCGCCCGCGCCTACGGCGAGGCCATCGGCGTGTACTTGGCAAATCTTGTCGATCAGCTTGCAAACCACAATTCGTCAATCTGCAGCTGGCACGCCGGGAACACGCAGCTCAGGAATGTTTTCTCGCGTCAAGCCATTCCAATGACATGGGACTATGCAGAAAGTAATCCGTTCTGCAACTCATCTGGCTGCTTCGACAACCTGTTTATCAGGATGACAGAGGCCTTTCAGGGGCTTCCGAGCATCGTTGGCAAGCCAGGTATCGTTCGGCAATTTGACGCCCAGAGCGATAACGGCATGCGAAACATTGTTGTCTCGACCGATCCCCCGTACTACGACAACATCGGTTATGCAGACCTATCGGATTTCTTTTATGTCTGGCTGCGCCAATCGTTGCGACGCACTTACCCCAGACTTTTTAGCACCATGCTCGTGCCCAAGCACGAGGAGCTTGTAGCCACGCCTTATCGGGAAAGCCGCGGCAAGGACGGCGCGCGTGACTTCTTTGAAGAGGGCATGTTCAGTACATTCAAACAGATTTGTAAATATGCTTGCGATGACGTCCCTGTAACTATCTACTATGCCTTCAAACAAAGCGAGACCGAATCGACTAATGATGTCGAATCTACTGCGTCGACGGGCTGGGAGACAATGCTCTCTGCTATCATCCGCGCGGGGTTCTCTATCACTGGCACCTGGCCCATGCGAACCGAAATGGGATCTCGTATGATCGCCTCGGGCACTAATGCTCTCGCGTCCTCCATCGTCCTCGTCTGCCGCAAACGTCCCGAAGATGCTCCCATGGGTACGCGTCGCGACTTCGTGATGGCGCTCAAGCGCGAACTGGGTCCTGCGCTCGATAAACTTCGTTCTTCGAATATCGCACCTGTTGACCTTGCACAATCGGCTATCGGACCTGGTATCGGCGTCTATTCGCGTTACGGCCAGGTACTCGAGGCCGACGGTAGCTCCATGACGGTGCGTGCGGCGTTGCAGCTTATCAATCAAGAGGTTGATGCGTACTTCAGTGACCAGGATGGCGAACTCGATCGCGAGAGCCGTTTCTGTGTCGATCTCTATACGCAAAAGGCTTTTGACACCATTAAGTTCGGAGAAGCCGACGTGCTCGCTCGCGCCAAGAATGTTTCCATCGAGGGGTTGGCGGCACAGGGGCTCCTTGCATCTGTTAAGGGCGATGTTCACCTGCTCGACCGTAGTGAGGTATCGGAGCGCGTTGACTTTAAGGCGCCTACTTGGCTCACGACCCAGCAGCTCACGCGCGCGCTCGAGGAGGGCGGCATTACGGCTTGTGCAAAGATCGTTAGCCAAACGCTCGGCGGTCGTGCGGATGGTGCCAAGGCGCTTGCGTATCGCCTCTTTACAATTGCGGACAAACGAAACTGGCAGCAGGAGGCCTTCGCCTACAACTCGCTTGTAACGGCATGGCCCGAGATCCAGTCGAAGGCAGCACAGCTTGCCGTCGAACGACCTGCGCAAGACTCACTTTTCGATTAAGCCTCAAGGAGATAAACCATGGAGAACAACAGCAATAACAGCGAGCTTCTCAACAAGGGTTTTGACCTTTTGCTCAAGGCGCTCGACCCTTATGTGATGCGCGAGCTTATCCAGGCATATGGCAATGATTTTTGGCAAGCCGGCGTGCTCAATAAGCTCTATGACGACCAAAAGCGCAACCTGCCCGTATCGGGTGACTATGCCACTCTTGCCGACTCGCTCGATATTGCCTTGTGCCTGCTGCTCGTTGACATCAACTGGCGCGATGTATTTCGCCTTAGGTTGCCTCAGGATTGCAAAAACTACGTCATGGAGCTCAAGGGCGTTCGTAACAAGGTCGCGCATCGCGGTATGGGTGGCATCTCCGACAGCGATGCATGGCGTGCGCTCGATACCATGAGCCGCTTGGCCGAGCAAATCGATCAAGATGCCGCGGCGCAGATCAACGCGATGCTCCGCGAGGTTCGTTATGGCAGCGCCGAAGGCTCGACGGCAGTGACAACAAATGTTGATGCTGGCGTGAATGCCCCGGCGCCTCGTAGGAAATCACTCGAGCAAACCAAGGCTGTGCGTGGCCTGCCTAGCTGGCGCGACGTCATGGAGCCCCATATGGATGTGGCTGAGGGGCGCTATAAAAACGCTGAGTTTGCGGCCGATCTTGCCCAGGTGGCGCGCGGCAAGGGCGAGCTGGAGTACCGCGACCCAGTCGAGTTCTTTAATCGTACGTATGTGACTGAAGGCATGAAGGGCCTGCTCGTGCAGTCGCTGCGCCGTGTGAGCGGCCTCGACGGCGAGCCCGTCATCCAGCTCAAGACGGCCTTCGGTGGCGGCAAAACGCACAGCATGCTCGCGCTTTACCATATGATGCGCAGCCGTTCGCGTTTGGGGCAAATCGCTAATATCGCTTCTGTGCTCGAGGAGGCGGGCGTTGCCGAAGTCCCTGAGGTGCATGTTGCTGTGCTCGTGGGCACCTCTATCAATCCGGCAAAAGCCATGCGCCCGGCTACCATGCCCGGCATCATGGTCAACACGCTTTGGGGCCATATGGCATACCAGCTTGCAGAATCCGCTGGCAGGCCCGAGCTCTATGACTATGTGAAAGATGCTGATAAGAAGGGCGTCTCGCCGGGATCCGCTGCTCTGACTGAATTATTCGACGATTGCGGCTGCTGCCTTGTTCTTATGGACGAGCTCGTTGCCTATGCCAAGAAGATTTATGGCGTCGATGGACTTAACGCCGGCAGCTTCGACAACTTCATCACCTTTATTCAGGAGCTCACCGAGGCAGCACGCGCTTCGAAGCGCAGCCTGGTCGTAGCCTCTATCCCCGAGTCCGACAACGAGATCGGTGGTGAGGCGGGCCAGCGAGCTTTGGAGCAGATTGAACATACCTTTGGGCGCATGGAGGCTATCTGGAAGCCCGTGGCGGCAAACGAAGGGTTCGAGGTTGTGCGCCGCAGGCTTTTCCTTGATTGCAAGGATGATGCCGCTCGCGATGAAGTGTGCGCGACATTTAGCAAGATGTACAACGAAAATACTACGGACTTCCCGGTGGAGTCGCGCGAGCTTGAATACCGCGACCGCATGGTTTCCTGCTACCCGATTCACCCTGAAGTGTTCGACCGTCTCTACGAGGACTGGGCAACGCTCGAAAAGTTTCAACGTACCCGTGGCGTGTTGCGCTTGATGGCATCGGTTATCCACGAGCTGTGGATGAATCAGGATCCTTCGCCCATGATTATGCCGGGGTCGTTCCCCCTCGATGTGCCTGGCGTGCGCGATGAGCTCACGCGCTATCTTGATGACAACTGGAATGCGGTTGTTGATTCCGAGATTGACGGCAAGCAGTCCGTTCCGTATCGCAATGACGGGAACAACACTCGTTACGGCAACCTTTTGGCATCGCGCCGCGTCGCGCGTACCATCATGCTCGGCAGCGCTCCCGACGTGGGCGGTCAGTCTGTCCGCGGTATTGAGCGCGCGCATATTCGCTTGGGCACGGTTCAGCCTGGCGAGAACATCTCCGTATTCAACGATGCCCTGGGCACGCTGCAAACATCCTCGTCTTTCCTCTATAGCGACGTCAACGGAAACCGTTTTTGGTACGACACTCGTCCCACGTTGCGCAAAGTTGCCGATGACCGCGCCCAGCAGGTCAAGGACTCAGACGCGCTCTACGAAGTCGAGAGTCGCCTAAAGAAGCTGCGCAAGATCGATCCTTTCTCGGGCATTCATGTATGCCCTGCAAGCTCACTCGACGTACCGGATGACCAGACGCTGCGTCTGGTGGTGCTGACGCCTTCTGCAAATCACCGTTCAAAGGCAGTTGAGTCCGCGGCGCTCTCCCTGGCTTCGGAGATGCTCTCAAATCGTGGTACGTCCCCTCGTACATACAAGAATATGGTTGTGTTCGCCACCGCGGACGCATCTTACTATGCACAACTCCTAAGTGCGGCGAAACAATACCTTGCTTGGGATTCCATCAAGAAAGATCGCGAGTCACTGAACCTTGACGTGGCACAGACGCGCGAGACTGACCAGAGTGTGAGACGTGCCGACGAATCGCTCGAGCTGAAGATTCAGGAGGCCTATAGCTGGCTTATTTATCCGCGTGTTGACCTTTTCAGCGGCTCGATGGATATCGTTTGGGAAACAGAGCACGTTGAGGGCGGCGGCGAAAATATCGTTGCCAAGATGGCGCGCAAGCTTGTTTCCGATGAGGCGGCCATCAAGACCTGGGCACCGGCTCTGCTTAAGATGGAGCTCGATCGAGTGCTCTGGAAGGATGCGGACCACATCCAGATTAAGCGTCTGTGGGAGTTCCTGTGCTCTTATTGCTATCTTCCCAGGCTGTCGTGCTATGGCGTGCTCGAGGACGCGATTCAAAGGGGCCTGGGCTCAAAGGAATACTTTGGCCTTGCTGCTGGCTTCTCGGACGATCGCTATATGGAGCTGACGTTTGGTGAGCAGAAGACATTTATCAACGAGAGTGACCTGCTGGTAAAACCAGCCGTAGCAACAAGGCAAATTGAAGAGGAAGAGACTGCTCGCGCTGCGGCTGCGGAGGCTGAGCACGGCTCCGCCAACAGTGGATGTGAGGTCTCATTTGGTCCGACGACGACCGAAACCGTAATGGACAGAAGCGGCAGGACCACGGTTGTCGACACAACGCCAGTGGTGGTGCAGCCCCCGAGGCAAAAGACATCCTTCCATATGACGGCAAAGCTCGACAACACTCGTGTCAATCGCAACATCCAGACCATCATGGACGAAGTGGTGAGCCAACTAAACATGCTGGGCGGTGCCGACGTACAGCTTTCGTTTAGCGTCTCCGCTCATGTCGAAGACGGAATCCCCGTGCAAACAGTCCGAGCAATAAGCGAGAACTGCTCCACGTTGGGCATCAACGACTATAGATTTGGGGAGTAAAGGTTATGGCAATCAATAGGACAAGGATTCTTTCCTCTGGGACTTGCGAAAACGTTGGCGACGGTCCCGAGTCGATAGTGGTGCATGTTCGTGTCGATACACATGGGTGTGGCGAAAAAGATGACGCATGGATACTGGCGAGTGCGTTTTTGGGATGCGGTGACGATCATATTTGTGCTCAGGTGCAACAGATGGCTGATTTTCAATACGATGAATCGGATTTGGTCGCAGAATGCGAATATGAATGCCGGTTCGAAGTTTCGTCAGCCTTCTGGCAAAAAGCCATGGCTGATGCCGATAATCTGCGCTTGAGTCTTGTTGAGTACACAAAGGCGGGAGATGTTACTGACTGGCAATTCGTGAGGGATGAGGCGTTTCCAGAGAATTGCTCATGGACGTTTCCCGCGGACACCATTAACGTGCCCGACTATGTCGAAACGGCTGTTCGGAAATTGAAGGAAGAGCTGAAATTGAAGAAATAGATTTTGCACACGCCATTTGCCGTGTAGAGGGCATAACGAATCGAAGCATATCGATGAATTGTGGCTGGCTTTTCAGCGAGCGGCCAGAAAAACGTCCTATCAAATAAATGTACTTCGCAGACACTTGTGTATGTCAAAAGGCATACACAAGTGTCTGTCTTTTGACATCGTGTGGCCTGAGAAACTGTATGTGATGGCAGTCGACGTTTACGGCGTTGCGGGTGCAACGGCATGAAGACGTGCGCAGAGCAGCCTTCGCCCGTCTACGCCATCGCAACCCCGCGCGCGGCACTCAGCAGCTCATACTCCCTCTGGCTCCATTGGCGTAGCTCGGCTGCGTCGACGGCGTCGCGGCACAGGTCCAGAAATACCTCGGCTCCCTCGCAGAAGCACTCACGGACAAAGGCGCCGGATCCGTCCGCAACGCACTCGCCGTCGGCAAAGAGCTTCCAGCTGAATGGCTCGCGCGAGTCATCTCCAAGCAGCTTAATCTGTAATACGTGCGGGGCGCCGGCGGCGCAGAGCTCTTTCTCAAGCACCTGCACGGTAAAGCGCATCTGGTGGGAGAGGCTGCTCTTGACCATGGCCGAGGCGTAGCCGTTCGGCTTGTCCAGAAGATGCATGCGTTTTGGCTGTGCGACCAGGTTGTGGAAATTGCGCTCGCTGCGCACGGAGAAATTGTCCATACGGACTCCTTTCATCGATGTTGGCAGGGCCACCGTGCCTCTTGGCCGGTTGGCGTCGGGATCGTGGAGCCAACTCTCTACCCCGACTCTGGATAAAACGCGCCCGCTCCTTGCGGGCAAGAGGAAGTCTATCAACGTGTACGGACAGAAATCAAGCGCCGCCTGCGAAATTACGCGTGAACGGCGTTGGTTCCCAAGTGATTATTCGGCTTTCATTCGGAAAAGTGTCGAAATCAGTCGTGTAAAAGTGCGGAAAAGTGTCGTAATAAACACTTTAAAACCTCGAAAAAGTGTCAAAATGAGCACCTAACAACTACGGAAAAGTGTATCCTAGTGCTAAAACAGCATGTAATAAGGGGTGCGCTTATGCTACAGAGAAAAGCGAAAGCACAGTTTGAATCTTGGCTTGCCTCGTCGCCTAACAAGGCTCTTTTGGTCAAGGGCGCTCGACAGGTAGGAAAGTCATATTTGGTCAACGTCTTTGCAAACGAATCGTTCGAAAATGTCGTGACGTTCGACCTTATCGCCGACGCGTCCGTGCGCGATTCGTTTTTGGCGGCGAAAAGTGCGGACGATCTGCTTATGCGCATGTCTATCGCTGCGACGCAGCCGATGGTTGCGAACAAGACCGTCGTGATTATCGACGAGGTACAGCGATGCCCCAACGTGGTGACGTTTATCAAATACCTGGTCCAACGTGGCGACTTTCGATACATCCTTACCGGATCGCTCCTTGGCGTTGAGCTCGAGGGTATCGATTCCCTGCCGGTGGGGTATGTCGAGCAGGTCCAGATGTACCCGCTCGACTTTGAGGAGTTTTGCTGGGCAAATGGCGTTGGTGCCAGCGTGTTTGACATGCTCAGGGGCTGTCTAAAGGATGAGGGGGAGCTCCCTGGCTACCTATATGACCGCCTGATCGATCTGTTCCATCAGTATGTGGTGGTGGGAGGCATGCCCGACGCGGTCAATTCCTTCTTGGCGACGCGCAATGTCGACGAGGTTCGAAACATCCACCGCGATCTTCACGCCCTGTATCGCGATGACATCGCAAAGTACGCTCCGCCCGAGCTGCGCTTGGTTATTCGCGATATCTACGATTTGATTCCCAGCGAGGCTGGCTCCAAAAACAAGCGATTTAAGCTGTCGTCGATTAACGGTGTCAAACGTTTTTCGCAGGTGACAGATCATTTTCTCTGGTTGTCGGAGGCAGGCGTTGCGCTTCCCGTGTATAACGTAACGGCGCCCGTGGCACCCCTGCTATTGGGGGAGCAGCGAAATCTATTTAAGCTGTTTTACCTGGACACCGGAATGCTCATGTCGTCGTATTCCAAAAGGGTCGCTCAAGGCGTTTTTGATGGGGAGGCGGAAGACGCCTTTGGCATGAACATGGGGGCGGCGTTTGAGGGCTTCGTTGCCCAAGAGCTCAAAGCTCATGGATTTAGATTGCGCTACTTTACGTCCAAAAAGGTCGGTGAGCTCGATTTTGTGGAAGAGACGTTCGATGGGGAAGTGTTTGCCATCGAGGTCAAATCGGGCAAGAGCTTTAAGGCCCACGCGGCTCTCGATAACGCACTGGCAACGAAGGGCTACGGAATCGATCGCGCCCTGGTACTTGCGGAATGTAATCTTCACCGCGATGGTGACGTGCTGTATCTGCCCATCTTTATGGCAGGGCTTTTGGAGCCGTAACGTGCTGCCGGCTCTTCCGGCCCTCCCTTAACCCTTGCTACTCGTCGTCCCCGTCGTTGGGGTCGCCCTTGAGGGTGTTGATGTCCAGGTACTGGTTATCGTCCTCTTTTTGCTGGGTCTCCGACTCCGCTTGGGTGGGGCCGCGGAACAGCTGGAATCCCTCAAACGCAATGACACCGAGCAGGGCAATGACAATGGCGATAAAGGCAACCTTGACTGCCTGCGGAAATTCCGAGAAACGCAGCGCCTTTTCCTTGGCGTAATAATCGGCGAAGCGCTCTTCGCCCGTGCTTTTGGTATACGCCGGTGCGGACGCGGCCTCCGGGTCATATTCCGGTGCAGGCGTGGCGGCGTACGGATCGTTGAGATAATCGCTCGATGCGGTGCCATAATCCTCGGTCTCGATGCGACCGGTGCCAGCATAGCCATCGGAATAATCGGAATATGCCGCACCGCCCTCATAGTCCGCGGCGCTCGTGTTGGCGGCAAAAAGCGGGTTAACTGGAACATCGAGCGCTGGCATGCCGGTAGAGGTCTCATCCAGATCGGTTGCAGCCCAGGAATCGTAGGCAACCTGATGGGCAACGGGCTCATCGAGCCTTGCGACCGGAGGCTTGCGTGCCGCAGGAACAGGCAACTGCTGGGCGCTGTACATAACAGTGCTGTCGGCCGATTTGCCCTGCGTCGCTGCGGCGAGAAATGCCGCCGTCTCGGACGGGTCGCTTGCGGGGCGGGGAGCGGGCGTGGGCGCCGAAGTGGGTGCGGGCGTCGAAACAGGCGACTGCGCAGGAGTCGGCGCAGGTGCGGACTTAGGCGCAAGTGCGGGATTGGCGCTTGACGGGCGAGCCCCGCCGCCGCCCATGAGTTCGTCGGCGGTCCACGGGCGATCGTCCATCACGTCGTCAAGGCTCAGCGAAAACAGGTCGTCTTCACCCTCATCGAACATGCGGTGCACATGTCCACCAATTGCCGGAATCAATCCGCGACCGGTGCATGATGCCTTGCTCAACGCCATTCTGTTCCATCCTTTCGAAATACTAATGACATCGATTATATGGAACTTCCCAAGCGGCTCGGTCTTGGATTCGTGCTTTCCAGAACTCGCGCCCAAAAGGGGAGGGGCAATCCAGGCGAGTGCCTACTTGTCGCCGGCCGCCGCCTTGGCCTCATTGAGGTAGCTATAGAAGCTGTACTTTGAGATGCCAAAGAACTCGCAGGCGCGCTCGCTCGACTTGGAAATGAGAAAGGCGCCGCGACGGTCGAGGTAGCCAATGGCACGAATGCGCTCGTCTTTGGTCATGAGTGCCGCGGGCTTGCCCACAAACTGCTCGCACTCGTGCAGCAGGTCCTCGAGCAGGTCGCCGATGTTCTTGGTAATGGGCTCGGGCTCGGTATAGCCCGTGCCGCCGGTGCCGGTAAAGGCGTCGAGCGAACGCTCAAAAGCCTTCATAAGCGTAATGTCAAAGTTGATGCCCAAAATGCCGACGGGCTTGCCCTCGTCGTTGCGGATAAAGATCGTCGACGATTTGAGCAGCTTACCGTCGGTGGTTTTAGTGAGGTACGGCTCGCGGTCATGTACATCGGTGGCGCCCTCGTGCATGGACTCAAACACAATATGGCTGGGGCCGTCACCCAGTTTGCGCCCGCTGACGTGACCGTTTTCGATCACTACGATGGAGTGGTCCACGTCATCGGTCTCCAGATCGTGGACGACGATTTCGCAGTTGGGGCCAAATTGGAGCGCCAGGCCGTGTGCAAGGCGCTTATAAAACTCAATCTGTGCGGGGGTCATAGGTGCCTTCCTAAAAATTAGTTTGGGCTCACTGTGCCATAAACCACACTTGACCGCAAACAAATCCATCAACAAGGCAATTCATAACCGTTCGGCGGCGAAAAAGTACCGATTGCGGCAACAAACAATTTGTTAGGTATACCAATCAATAAGTGTGATAGAACATTACTAACAAACTTTTTGTTTGGCATCCACATAAAAGTTCAGTCGCATGAATGGGAATGGGCTGAAACGCGTATGCGGGGGCCGGCAAGAGAGGACTTAAGGAGTTCACCGTATGGCCGATAAGATCCAGTGGGCGGGCAACACGATGCCCAAGAGCGATGACAAGCACTTGGGAATCATGAGCCTCGACCACGTGAAGAAGGCCCGTGCCTTCCACCAGTCGTTCCCTCAATATACCGTCACTCCGCTTGCCCGTCTGGACGGTCAGGCCAAGCGCCTAGGTCTGGCCAACCTGTGCGTTAAGGACGAGAGCTATCGCTTTGGCCTCAACGCCTTTAAGGTCCTGGGCGGCTCGTTTGCCATGGCCAACTACATTGCCGACGAGACCGGCAAGGACGTTGCCGACTGCACCTTCGATTACCTGACCTCCGATCAGCTGGCCGAGGACTTTGGCCAGGCTACCTTCTTTACCGCCACCGACGGCAACCATGGCCGCGGCGTGGCATGGGCTGCCAACAAGCTGGGCCAGAAGGCTGTCGTGCACATGCCCAAGGGTTCCACCAAGCCCCGCTTCGATAACATTGCCGCCGAGGGCGCCACGGTGACCATTGAAGAGGTCAACTACGACGAGTGCGTGCGCATGGCCGCCGCCGAGGCCGACGCCTGCGAGCGCGGCGTCATCGTTCAGGACACCGCCTGGGAGGGCTACGAGAAGATCCCGTCCTGGATCATGGAGGGTTACGGCACCATGGCTTCCGAGGCTGCCGAGCAGCTGCGCGAGATGGCCATCAACCGCCCGACGCACGTGTTTGTCCAGGCTGGCGTGGGTTCGCTCGCCGGCGCCGTGGTGGGCTACTTTACCAATCTGTATCCCGATAACCCGCCCACCTTCGTCGTGGTTGAGTGCGCGCCTGCCGCCTGCCTGTACAAGGGCGCTGCCGCCGGCGATGGCGATCCGCGTATCGTGGACGGCGACATGCCTTCCATCATGGCCGGCCTGTGCTGCGGCGAGCCCAACATCCTGGGCTGGGATATCCTGCGCAACCACACCACCGCCTTCGTTTCCTGCCCCGACTGGGTCACCGCTCGCGGCATGCGCACCCTGGGCGCTCCCGAGAAGGGCGACCCGCGCGTCATCTCCGGCGAGTCCGGCGCTGTGACCACCGGCCTGGTCGAGACCCTCATGCTCGATCCCGAGTACGCCGAGCTCAAGGAGCTCATCGGCCTGGATAAGACGAGCTCCGTGCTCTGCTTCTCCACCGAGGGCGACACGGATCCGGACAAGTACCGTCGCATCGTCTGGGAAGGCGAATACCCCACTTGCTAATACTGGGCGGAGTAAATAGGTATCGCTCCGCCAACTCACAGGTAGATCCCTTCGTATGAAAGGTTATGAACAATGGCTAAAGAACTCGATTTCGATGCTATCAAGGCTGCTGCTGAGTCCCATCGTGCTGATATGACGCGTTTTCTTCGCGCTATGATCTCCCATCCCTCTGAGTCCTGCGAGGAGGGCGAGGTTGTCGCCTGCATCAAGGCCGAGATGGAGAGCCTTGGCTATGACGAGGTCAAGGTCGACAGCCTGGGCAACGTTATGGGATTTATGGGCGAAGGCGACAAGATCATCGCCATCGACTCCCACATCGACACTGTCGGCATCGGCAACATCGAGAACTGGGATGCCG
>DBFAZJ010000096.1:0-4847 GCA_048244295.1 Collinsella sp. | reverse complement strand
TCCCACTCGATAAAACAATAGTGTTCCATTTTTACGATTTCGTCCTTGTTTTATCCGCAGTTTCTTCTCGTTGTCAGCTGTATTCGGTTGGCCTCTCTCAGAGAAAACTCATCCCAAACTCAGCTCTTTTCACTTTACCATTTCGTGAGTTTTACGCCTGAGTTTAGACGAAGGATGGATTTGCTGCGTGACCTGTGAAAACCCGCTATCCCCGTTCGATTGAATCCTTTTCTTTCGAATGAAACCCCCATCGAGAACGCGACTACGACAAGGGTTCTTGATACCCTTCATTTCGAGTCGGCTTGCCAAGCATCATTCTGATCGAAACTCAAAGGGGGCAAGTTCGCTCTTCAGAAGGATTTCGCTGTCATTCCAGAACAAACTCACGACATCTCCGAAGATAGCTAAGAATGAGATTCCACCTCGCTAACGTAGGAGCGCCTGCTTGCGAGGACATCCAGCAATTTCGATTCCGGGTCGTCATCGAAGGTGACCTTCGCGATCGATCTCCACTTGCGTGGGGGCATGCCGACCGATTTCGCGAAGAGGGCGGAGAAGCTTGTTGCTCGTGCATACCCGCAACGATGCGCTACCTCGTCTATGCTCATATCATGGTCGGTGAGCAGTCTTTTCGCCAGCTCGATTCTTTCCGAGGAGACGAACTCGGTCACCGTCAATCCCGTCACCTGCTTGAATGTCTTCTTGAACTTGGTTGACCCCATGTTCGCGGCCTCGAGCAGATCCTTCTGCCTGATTGCACCGCCTAGGTTGTTCTCGATGTACGATATGGCTCTCGCGATCGAAAGGCGGTCCTGCTCGGCCACTCCCTCGCACAGGCTCTCTCTCATCTTAAGCAGCCTCGCCATCACCAGGTTCGCGATTCCGGAATACAGGAGGCCCGCTTCCGGTCCCGGGATCTCCCTTGGAGTTATCTTGCCGAGCATCTCTGCTATTTCCGGATCCCAGGAAGCCTGGTTCCTAAGGCCCTTCAGACTGGTCGCCAGCGGTTTCAGCGCCTTGTCGATTCTTTCTCCGAAGACGCTTCGGCAGTATTCGTCGTAATACTCGATCTCTGTGTAGGAGAATCTCGCTCCTTTTGGCAGAAGGACCGAACTCGTCTTGGGCGTCGTCTCCAAGAAGGCGGAGACGCTCGCTTGCGGCAAAAGGCCATGCCTTTCGCGGCGGACGGCAAAGTACCCGCCAGAATCGAAACAGAAGGGCAGGGGTTCTTTCAAAGTGAAATCGCAGCAGACGACGGAGAAGAACCGCCGCGCCTCCCACGCCCAGTACCACCCCTCGCATCTGCGCCCGTCGCCTTCGAAGAGGGACCCCTCTCCGTTCCATCCATCTGCCAAGACGAGGCCGATTGGCTCAAGCGAGGCCGCAAAGGTCTCCGCCGCGGCTTGGGCGGCGTGGGAGAACATCGTTTCCTTGTCGTCCATCTTCCGATCCTTTTATTCGCGTTCGGACGCAATTCTTGCGCGCTCGGACTTTTCCCTCCAGGTGCAACCTGATTCAGATTAACCAAGGCTAACATTTCTTTGTCAATTATAGCGATAAAAGAAAGGCTCTCTGGTTTTGCGAAGAAGAACACGGAAAACACTCGCGGAGGACATCGATGTCAGAACGAAGGTGGCCATGCTCGTCGTGCTCATAGCGACCGGGGCTATCGTGAAGGATTACGTTCTGGGCTCGGTTCTCTTTGCCGTCGTCGTCCTCCTCTCCTTCGCAATCGGGCGCGGAAGGATGGCGGCGTCTTTCTCTTTCGCCTACCTCTTTCTCATGGGCATCTTCTGGGTCACGACGATGCTTCCGCCGAACGCCGCCGGAGCCCTCGGCTCGTTCGCCCTGGCCTGCCGCACCTGCATGCCCATCTGCTTGTTCGCGGCGGTCTTCGCGACCACTACCAAGATTGGCGACCTCACGGCCGCCCTCTACGGGATGAGGCTGCCGAAGGCGGTTGTCGTTCCGCTGGTGATAGCGGTGCGGTTCTTTCCGACGCTCAAGGAGGAGTCTTCTGCCGTAGCGGACGCGATGAGGGTGAGGGGGCTCGCCCTTTCGCTTAAGAATCTCGTTTCGAAGCCGGCGCTGATGTTCGAATCCGCGGTCGTGCCCGTGATGCTGCGCTGCGCCAAGATCGCAGACGAGCTCGCTGCTGCGGCGGTTGCGCGCGGCATCGACCGGCCTGGAAGGAAGACCTCCTACAACGCGCCCCGGTTCGGATGGGTCGATTTCCTGCCTCTCTCGATCCTTGCCGCCTGCTGCTTGCTTCTTGTGGTTGCTAAGGCCAACCAGGGGATCGGAGGGCTGCTGTGACGAAAAACGCCGTCGAGCTCAGAAGCGTCTCCTTCACCTATGCGGGGTTCGATGCCCCGGCGGTCGACGACGTGAGCTTTGCCGTCGCGCCGGGCGAATGCATCGTTCTTTGCGGGGAATCTGGCTGCGGAAAGACCACCGCGACCCGGATCGTCAACGGGCTGGCGGGCGGGTTCTATGAGGGCAGTCGGACGGGAAAGGTCCTCATAGCGGGCAGGGATGTCGACGACCTGGAGGATTGGGAGCTCTCGTCTTTGACGGGCAGCGTTTTCCAGAACCCTCGCACTCAGTTCTTCAACCTCGACACGACCGGCGAGATTGCGTTCGGCATGGAGAACCTCGGCGTTCCCAGGGAGGAGATGCACAGGCGAGTGCGCGACGTCGTGCGCGAGCTCGGCATAGAGTGCCTGATGGGCAGAGGCATCTTCGAGCTCTCCGGGGGCCAGATGCAATCGGTGGCCTTCGCGAGCGCATGGGCTTGCAAGCCGAGCGTCTACGTCCTCGACGAGCCTTCGAGCAATCTGGACCCTCCCTCCATGGAGAAGCTCGCCTCCTTCATCTCGAAAGCCAAGTCGAGCGGGTCTGCCGTGATCATCGCCGAGCACAGGCTCTCCTACCTCGCGAGCGTCGCCGACCGGTACTTGCTCTTCGAAGGCGGTTCCGTCGCCGCCGAATGGGACGCGCAGCGATTCCTGGGGCTGTCCGACGCGGAGCGAGAGTCCTGCGGGCTCAGGTCCTCCGAGCCGCCGAAGCTCGCCGACCTGATGCAGCGCCTTTCCCGTCCCGCCTCCGCCTTTCCCGCCGTCGAGGCGAGGGGAATCTATGCGGGGTACGAGAGGGGCATGCCGGTCCTCGAGGGGATTACCGTCGCGTTCGACCCCGGGAGGGTCGTCGGCGTGGTCGGGCGTAACGGAGTGGGCAAGTCCACCCTGCTCAAGTGCCTGGCGGGGATCAAGAAAGAAGAGCTCGGGCATGTTCGGTTCCAAGGATCGGTGATCCCTCCCAAGAGAAGACCCAATCATGCGTTTCTGGTCATGCAAGACCCCGACTACCAGCTCTTTCGCCCGAGCGTGCGCGACGAGTTGGCATCCGCGGCCCCGTCTCCTTCCGACGTCGACGAACTTCGTCTCGAAGCGGTCCTGGAGGAGTTTGGCCTGGGAGATGTCGCCGACCGCCATCCCGCATCGCTCTCGGGAGGGCAGAAGCAGCGGTGCGTCTGCGCCATCGCGTCGGAATCGGGGGCGCAGGCGCTTCTCCTCGACGAGCCCACGAGCGGCCTGGACTTCCGGAACATGGAACGCCTCGCGCTCATCCTTCGCGAGGAGACCTCTCGCGGAAAAACCGTGGCGGTCGTCAGCCACGACACGGAGTTCCTGTCTAAGGCCTGCGACCAGATCGTGCTCATCGAGTGAGCCGGCCTGCAAAGACTGAAAAGGATTCCTATGGAAGAAAGGATTTGGAAATGGTAGCAAAAGCAAAACGGAAGGAAAGCGGCAGCCTCAGCTCCAGGGACCTCATAGCCCTCGGCGTCTTCTCTCTTCTGTTCATGGTGGTGAGCATGCTCGTCGTGGGAATCACCTCCATGAGCGTCGTGGCGTACTGCGGCTGCTGCGCCATCGCCGCGATACCCGCCGGGATCGTCTGGGTCTACATGCATGCGCGCGTGCCGCGCGCGGGAACCTCGCTGATCATGGCCCTCGTCTTCGCCGTGATCGTCTTCGTCATCGGGTCGGGATGGCCCGTGGCGCTCGGCCTCGCCGTCGGCGGCGTCGTCTCCGAGCTGGCGCGGAAAGCGCTCGGGTACGGGAGGTTCGCAGGCGTCGCCGTGGGGTACGCGCTTTTCGAGACCTGCTGGGCGGCGGGCCTTTTCGTCCCCATGTTCGCCTCCCAGGACTACTACCGCGAGCTGATGGGGTCCAACAGCATCGACCCGGCCTATATGGAGGCTCTTCTGTCAACGGTGACCCCCGAGACGTTCGCGATCATCGCGGTCGTGACCTTCGCGGGCGGGATCATCGGCTCGCTTGTCGGCCGGGCGGTGTTCAAAAAGCACCTCGAGCGCGCGGGAATCGCCTAGCGCCCTTTTTCAAAGCAACATGAGAGAAGAGGTATTCAATGAGCAAGGAAAGCAAAGGAAGGAAGCCGGGGGCCCTTTCCCGCTGCCTGCGGTTCGCGGGGAGAAGAAAGCCCCTCGTGTTCGCCTCCATGGCGCTGGCGGTCCTATCCGCGGCGGCGTCCTTCGTCCCATACGTGGCGATCTACTTCATGATCAAGGATGCGGTCGGGGTCTATCCGAACCTGGCCGCCGTCGACGTTTCGGCGATGGCGGGCTACGCGGGCTTGGCGGTGGCAGGCATAGTCGTTGACGTGGGGTGCTATCTTGCCGCGCTTCTGTGCTCCCACGCCGCGGCATTCGACGCGCAGTACCGCACGAAGCTCGACATCGCCGCCCACCTCGGGCGAATCCCCCTCGGGCACGTCGCCAGGCTCGGCACGGGCAGGATCTCGAAGGTCATGGACGAGAGCGTCGG
>DBFAZJ010000095.1:0-1600 GCA_048244295.1 Collinsella sp. | reverse complement strand
GCCAGCGATGACACGAGAGACCAAGCCGAGGCGGATCTCTTCGCCGATGCGATCCAGGTAGCTCTGCGCTATATCCTGAACGAGCACCACGGTGGTCGCGCAGAGTCGTACAACCTGTTCTTCTATCACCTGGGCGGTCGGACCATTGCCAAGGCGCTGCCGCGTTGGGTGGTTTCGCCCTACTTTGTCGGCTATCGTTTGGCCCAGGTCAATGCTGAGACAACGCTCGATATCGATGCTGAGCGCCTGCGTGCGCATCTGGAAACGCTCGTACAGCAAGACTAACACCCGCGTAATGCGGACAGTCTAGCGTGCCATGGCGTTGCGGCCGGCTTCGACGCGCTTGCGCTGGGCGGCGCGCTCCTCGCCGGTCAGACGCTCAAAGAGATGCCCGATAAGCGAGGCGAGTACCTGCTGAAACAGCGTTCCGCACATGACGGGAAACACGACTTCGCCCGGAAAGTACTGCGTGGCGATGACGGCGCCCGAAGAGATGTTACGCATGCCGCAGGTAAAGCACATGGTGGTCGTCTCGCTATATGGCAGATGCAGCGTATGGGCGACCAGAAAACCGACGACAAAGCCACTGATGGCGAAGACCAAAATAAAGAGGGCGACTTCCAAGCGCACCGCGTTCATGTGCAGCACGTACTCGCTCATGGCGGTGGAGTTGGAGGCGATAACGCCCATCATCATGAATTTGCAGGCGGGCGAGAGCACGGGGGAGAGTTTTTCGTGCCCCCATCCGCGCGTGAGCTCGTTGATCACGATGCCGAGCACGGCGGGGATGGCGATCATAAAGGCCATGTCTTGCATCATGCTCGGCACATCGATCGAGACGGTGGCGCCCAGCAGGAGCTTGAGCGTGAGCGGAATCGTCACAGGGGAGATAACCGAGGACGTCAGGATGATGGTGAGCGCGAGCGGGCCGTTGCCGCCGAACATGCTAATCCACATAAAGGCAGTGACCGCCACGGGTACGCTGTACTCGAGCACGACGCCGCAGACAAGGTTGGGATTGGAGCCAAAGAATAACGATCCCATGGCATAGGCCACGATGGGAATAAGCGCCGCCGAGACGAGCAGTGCCAAAATCAGGTGCAGGGGACGGCGGAACACCTCGGCTACCTGGTGGAAGGTGTTGCTGAGCGCACCCTGAAACGTCATAAAGGCGAAGAGGGCGGGAACAATGGGCTTGAGCACGCCAATCTGCTGGGGAAAGAGCACGCCGAGCGCCACGCAAATCGGAACGATGACCTGCATATGCCCCGCGAGGAACTTTCCCAGTCCAGTCCATTGCTTCATATGTCCCGTGACTCCCTTTATCCGCGAACTCGTTTGTATGGATATGCTAGACGCTCGTATGCGTCCGTGCGGCTGAAACGCTCGATTATTTCGAGGCTATTACCGGCATCGTTTACCGAAACCGCGGCGTGCTGCGGCGATTTGCGTCCGCGCCGCACGGTATAATAAATCCGTTCAACAGATCTGCCTGCCGAAGCGGGCATACACAGAGGACTCATCGCTATGAACCGTGAGAGGTATCGCGGCGACCTGCCCCTATCGGGGGTGGGCGCCTATGTCATCGCTTAAGACGACG
>DBFAZJ010000094.1:0-5685 GCA_048244295.1 Collinsella sp. | reverse complement strand
CGCGCCCAGCTCACCTCGAGCGCGCTCGTACGTCGCAAGGCTTCGAAACCCCTCCGCAGGCATAGGCGCGTACACGAAACCCGAAAGAGCATCCCGCATGTCTTCCAGGGCCGCTTTGCCCTCGACGTCCATATTCGCAGCGTTCTGCTCTAGATACCGATCTATTGAACGGAGCTCCCCATCCCTATACCGAACAGCGGAAACGTTATCAGCGTCAGGAAACATCTCGACCAGAGCCGGGGCCAGCATCGTCGTCGACATTGCAATCGCGCATACGGCGAGGGTAGGAGAACGCAGGAGCAGTTTCCCCATCGTTCTTACGTATGCAACGGCGGAGGCACAAGCGCTCGAACGAGTTGCCGTTCTCGATGCAGTGAAGGAACCTCTCTCAAGACAAATCGGGGATATCGGGCACGCGCAGCCGCTCTTTCCAGCAACGCAAAGCAGGCTAATTGCCAGCACCTCGATCCCGATTGCGCATACGAGGGCAATCGCGCCACGCTCGAAGCAAAGTCCAGGCAGATTCACTATCTGCGTTGTCGGGTACGGGCTATAGGCGCCGACGGTCAACTCAGTGTTCGCATACGTAAGGGGATTCAACAGGGCGAACTCACGTAAAGCGATGGATCTTCCGTAATACCCGGGAACCATCGTCACCCCCATCAGGGCACATACGAACACGATTCCAAGCGTAGGGTTATTGGCAATCTTCACGGCAAGGTGAACGACAAGCGAGATGAACGCTGCCACCAAGAATTGCAAGATGGCCGTCTGCGCGAACACCAGCCAAGCCGGTTTGATAACCGGAGTCGCATATTGAATGTAGCCTATCGGATAGAACGGCGAGCCCGGGCCATTCTTCACAAGCGCGGCGATTATCCCTGGAAGATTGATGGCGAGGACGGCAAGCATTGCAAAAACACTCGCCCATACGCTCGATGCAACAAGTCTACCCAGCTCGCCCATCGGTGCCTGGATGATGAGCTTTTCACGTTTGTTAAGACGCGCGGCAAGGAACGAGACGGCAACGGCCGTTGCGACCCATAGCAAGTACTCCTTCGATCCGTCATAATAGGTGTACTCTCCATCCGATATCTGCAGAAACGGAAGTAGGGGAGAGAGCGGTGCCAAGATAAGACGTCCCGCGGCAAGAGGGTACAGAAGCGCGGGCATGCTTGATGAAGAGGTATAGACACCGTCCTCCCCCGCATTCACAAGCGCATCCGCATAGGATGCTGACAATTCCTGCTCAACACGGGTTATTCCCGACTCGAGGTATTCGACCCGTCCGTCGATGCCAGCCGCGCTCCTGAAGACGGGCAGAGCACAAAGAACCATCAACGCAACAACGACAACACAGAGCGACCTGGAGGAGAGAAGCGACCTAAAGATCGCCTTCGAGATTTTGAGCATATTCATCGCCAACCTTAACCTCATCCAGTCGGAACAGAGGGGCCGAACAAAATGCTCGGCCCTTCCTCGCATCTAGTAGGTGCTATAGACAAATTGCCATTTATCAGTTGTGCCAAGAACACCACAGGAGCACATTGCAGCGAGGCGGGATTCCCTATGATGCGCGGACCGGCGATAACCATTTCGGTAGGAGATCGTCTTGTAAGAGATGTTGAACATCGAGATGCTGTGCCCGCTTACGCCGCGAGGACAGCTGTAGCTCCAGTAGGTATCGACGACGTCGTCCGTATACCCGAGGGGCTCAACGAGGGCACACTGGCTGCTCTCCTGGGAAGGAGGCATCGGGGTATCCGCAAAAGCGGGGGCTCCCGGCAGCAACAGACAAAGAGCGAGGCCGAGGAAAACCAAGAGCTTACACGACTTAACAGTACCGAACATAATCCTCTCCAATCTAGAGGGGTTTCGGTTGCAGCATGCTGTGATTACTTGCCGGCAAAGTCAATTTAACATAAACTGTTAAAAAGTAACCTGAGTTTTTTAAATTCTTCGGAGGTTATTATGAGTTCCGACAATCGCACTCCCCGGCTTCATTCCTTCCGCATCGCATGTGCGATAGCCTCTGCGACCCTTTGCGCCACCGCCATCGCACAAGTGGCGTTCTCCTTAAAGCCAGCAATCGAAGTGCTCGACAACCCTGTAATTGCAGACTCCCCCGCGTATCCAGCCCTTGCGATCTCGACATTGGTCCCTGCCGTCATCGGTATCGCTACGACCATCCTCAGCGCCGTTCTCGTGTGGACGATCAAGAGCGGAGACCCCTTCAAGAAAGGGTCTGCGACATGCTTGAAGGTGCTCGGCATTCTCTTCGTTGTTCAAGCTGCCACCAGCCTCTACGCCGGCTCACTCAAAACCTCCGTTTCGATGTTTGGCGGCGAGGGGGCCGTCGGCGCCCAAGAGATCGCTTCATCATTCGATTGGACCTCTCTGGTTCTCGGCATCGTCCTGTTCATGCTTTCCCAGCTCTTCTTGTACGCCCGAGAGCTGTACCTCGACTCCGACGAGATTGCGTAAGGAAACGCCATGCCCGTAATTGTTCGCCTCGACAAGATCATGGCCGAGCGAAAGATTTCCTCGAACGAACTTGCCGAAAGGATTGGAACCACGCCCGTGAACCTGTCCCGTATTAAAAAAGGGCATATTCGCGGCATTCGCTTCAACACACTCGAGCAGCTATGCCTCGCCCTTCGTTGCCAACCCGGAGACCTTCTCGAAGTCATGAGCGAAGAGGATGCCCGAAAGGAGTTCGGACTCGATTGGTCCGCCGAGGATTAGAGGGCGGTCGTACTCGCCCTGCACACGGGGATGCGAATCGGCGAGGTCTGCGGCCTTCGGTGGTGCGATGTGGATTTCGAGACGGGCCTGATCTCGATCAGACACTCGGTGGCGTACGCGAAGGGAATGGGTTCGTTCATCAAGGACACCAAGACCCATGACGCCAGGGGTATCCCCATCGACCCGGTCGGCCTACTCCCCTTCCTGAAGGAGACCCACGAGATCGACTGCGGAAAGCTGCGCTTGCGCGGCCTTACCGGGGCGGTCGAGATCGGGGACTGCTACATCCTGTCGGAGCCGGGCGCGACCTTCGCGACGACAAGCTATATCCGCAGGGCGTTCAAGACGTTCTCGAAGACCAACGGCCTCATGGGCACCAACGACGAGCTGATCACGTTCCACGGCCTTCGCCACACGTTCGCAACGCAGTGGATCCGCCAAGGCGGCGATATCAAGGCGCTCCAATCGATCCTCGGCCACAAGGACGCCATGGCGACGCTCAACGTCTACGCCGACATCGAGCCCATCTCCAAAATCCATAACATGCTGCGCGCCACGCCGTGCCTTTGGCGCGGGCACCTCGGGCCGAGGGTCGATCCGGGCCCCATGTTCCAACAGAGGATCCAGGAGTCCATCGAGACGCTCCAGGCGTTCGGCTACGGCATCACCGAGCCGGACGACCGAAATATCGCCATACACGACGTGAAGACGAACAGTTGGCTCTAGCTCACCGAGTACGCGGCAGTGCTGGGCCCATCCCAACTGAGGTCACGGTGGTCCGATAGGGGCGCCGCCCGCGGCATGCGCCGCGGAGCGGTATCCCCTACCGAAGGGCGGGGATGCCCTCCGCTTCCAGTTCGGAATCAGCCGTCGGAGGCGTTCGGCTGACTGCGGGAACGGCCTGTCCGCTCAATGTGTTCGGCTGAGATCGGAAATCAACCCAACACGAGCCGGACACGCGCCAGACGGCTCTTCCCCGTACGGCCTTCCCCCTTACGCTCATGTTGCAGACATGTAACGCCGCAGCGAGCGCGCCTTTTTTGCGCCAGACAGGTACAATGATGAACACTGTACCGTAGCGGAGCGCCGCGCGCGCCGCAATCACGCGAAAGGGTTTCCCATGGCCGAGATCTCGTCCTCCCGTATCGTCATCACCGTCCTTGGCAAGAACCGCCCCGGCATCGTCGCCGGCGTCACCCGTGTCCTGGGCGAAGCCAATGTCGACATCCGCGACATTACGCAGTCCATTATCGAGGACATCTTCACCATGACCATGCTGGCCGACACCGCCGAGTCCAAGCTCGACTTCGCCGAGCTGCAGAAGGCGCTGGCCGAGGCCGGCGAGCTTTCGGGCGTCAACGTGTCCATTCAGCGCGAGGACGTCTTTAACTTTATGTACCGCCTGTAGCGAGCAAGCCGCTGGGGATAGCCTGACGCGCGCATGCCCATGCAAATCACCCCGATGCGACCCGGAGAGGAGCGCGCATGGCCTACGACGCCAAGAAAATCTATTACCGCTTCGATGACCACTTGAGCCGCCTGGTTCTGGATTACGAAGCAAGCCGCCAGATTTCGCCTGAGAGCGAAAGCCTCTACCACGGCCTGCCGACCGACCCTTATGACGAGGGCCTGTTTGTCGAGCACAATGTCAAGCGCGGCCTGCGCAATGCCGACGGCTCGGGCGTGGTCGCGGGCCTCACTCGCATCTCGGATGTGCACGGCTACAACAAGGTCGACGGAAAGGTCGTGCCCGATCAGGGCAAGCTCACGCTTCGCGGCTACAGCATCGAAGACCTGGTCAACAACGCCCAGGCCGAGAACCGCTACGGCTACGAGGAAGTCGCCTATCTGCTTATCACGGGTTCGCTGCCCAACAAGGAAGAGCTCGACGGCTTTTGCGAGCGCCTGGGTGCTTTTAGGCACCTGAGCGACGAATACGTCCGCGAGTTCCCCATGACCACGGTGTCGTCGAGCATCATGAATGTGCTTCAGCGCGCCGTGCTGCTGCTCTACGCCTTCGACGCCGAGCCCGACGCCATTACACCCGAGCACGAAATCGACGTCGCCATCTCCATGCTCGCCCGTCTCCCCCGCATCGCCGCCTTCGCGCATATGGCCTCGGTCGCCAAGCGCCGCGGCTCCGAGGTTCATGTGCCGCACCCCACACCCGGCCTCTCCACCGCTGAGACCATCCTGCAGGTCCTACGCGGCGGCATGGCATTCACCCGCGACGAGGCCATGCTGCTCGACGTGATGCTCATGCTGCATGCCGAGCACGGCGGCGGCAACAACTCCACGTTCGCCTGCCGCGTGCTGTCCTCCTCGGCCACCGACCCGTATTCCGCCTACGCCGCGGCTATCGGCTCGCTCAAGGGTCCGCGCCACGGCGGCGCCAACGCCAAGGTCGTGTCCATGCACGAGGACATCCGTGCGCATGTCTCCAATTGGGAGGACGAGGACGAGATCGCAGCCTACCTGGGCAAGATCCTCGACAAGCAGGCCTTCGACGGCACGGGTCTCATCTACGGTATGGGCCACGCCGTCTACACGCTGAGCGACCCGCGCGCCGAGGTGTGCCGCCGTTACGCGCGCACGCTTGCCGCCAAGAAGGACTTGGGCGAGGAGTTCGCGCTCATCGAGCGCATCGAGCGCCTGGCACCGCAGGTGATGCGCGACCACGGCATGACCAAGCCCATCTGTGCCAACATCGACCTGTACACGGGCTTTATCTACAAGATGCTCGGCGTACCCGAGACGCTTTTTACGCCGCTATTCGCCGTCGCCCGCATGGCCGGCTGGTCGGCACACCGCATGGAAGAGCTCTTCTGCGCGCACCGCATTATTCGCCCCGCGTATCGCCCGGTTATCGAGCCGCTGGAGTACAAGCCGCTCGCCGATCGCTAGGACGCGGACCGTTATAGAACCCGAGCGTGGCCAGGG
>DBFAZJ010000093.1:0-50182 GCA_048244295.1 Collinsella sp. | reverse complement strand
TGCCGACAACGCCGTTCTGTACCCCGTTGTCCACGTCAAGACCGTCTCCGCTTCCTGGGACGATCCGTCCACTGCGCCCAACGGCGAGGCCCTCGATGGCTTCAAGGGCATCGGCACGACGAGCATGTCCTTCAGGGGCGTTGCGACCGTCAAGGCGTAAGACTCGCTTGAGTCTGTATGCAGGATGTCGGTCATTGGGGCCGTATCCTCATAGTTGAAACAAAGACCCGGGCGGCAACGATGTCGCTCGGGTCTTGTAATGAGTACCCGCACTCATATACCAGTTGGTCCTACCGACAAAAGAAAGGGGAGAGAACGTGAACAACTTGCTACGTTTGATTGGAAGGCGTCTTGTGGCGCTGCCGATCATGGCATTGGGCGTCACCGTCCTGGTGTTCTTCCTTATGTCGTTCTCCAAGACCGACCCCGCCTACACGGCGTTGGGTGACGGTGCCTCGCCCGAGGCGGTTGCCGAGTACCATGAGAAGTATGGTCTGGACGACCCCTGGCCCGTGCGCTACGTGCGCTATATGGGCGATTTGATCCATGGCGACATGGGCACCTATGGTGCTGCTCGCAACTCCGTTGCCAAGCGCATCTCCACGGCCCTGCCCGTCACGATGCAGCTGACCTTTATCGGTCTTGCCATCGGTGCGGTCGTTTCGTTTTTGCTCGGCGTCATCGCGGCACTGTATCGCGACAAATGGCCGGACCAAGTGATCCGCGTCTTTTCCATCGCCGGCTTGGCAACCCCGTCGTTCTGGCTTGCCGTTCTGTTGATCCTGCTGTTCTCTTCCTACCTTAAGGTGCTCCCGGCATCGGGTGCTCTGCCTCACTTCACCACGAATCCGGTTGGCTATCTGGGACGTATGATCATGCCCGCTATCGCCTTGGCATTTCCGCTGACGGGCCAGATGACTCGTATCGTGCGTACCGCCATGGTCGAGGAGCTCGACAAGGATTATGTCCGTATGGCTCGCGGCGCCGGCGTTCCCGAGAAGGTCGTCGTCGGCATCAACGTTCTTCGCAATGCGCTGATCACCCCGGTCACCACCCTCGGTCTTAAGATCGGTTACCTCATGGGCGGCGCCGTCGTCATCGAGGTTATCTTCAACCTCCCCGGCATGGGCACTGCGATTCTGCAGGGCGTTCAGGGCAACGAGGCGAACCTGGTTCAGGGCGTCGTTATCGTCGTTGCTCTCGCCTTCATCATCATCAACATCGTGGTTGACATGCTCTACCTGCTCATCAACCCGCGCATCAGGACGGTGTAGATTATGGTAAAGATTCGAGAGAAGCAAACCGAGCAGCTCGAGAAGGCTGCCTCCAAGGGGCTCAAGCTCGGTGGCTGGAAGAAGATGACGTTGTCTTCTAAGATTGCAGCCGTCGTGCTGGTGCTGGTCGCCCTGACTGCGATTCTGGCGCCCCTTCTTGCCCCCTATAGCCCGGTCGAGATTTTCACTGCTCGCCAGGCTCCCGGCAATGGATTTATCTTCGGTACCGACGATAAGGGCCGCGACATCCTGTCGCGTATGCTTTACGGTGGCCGTTACTCGCTGATCATCGGCTTCGGTGCTACTGCCATGGCTCTGGTCTGCGGCTCGGTCGTGGGCGCCCTCGCGGCGGTTTCGCGCAAGTCCGTTTCCGAGGCGATCATGCGCATCCTGGACATCATCATGTCCATCCCGGGCATCGCCCTCGCTGCCGTCTTCGTCTCCATCCTGGGCAATTCCGTGCCGTCGATCATCTTCGCCATTGGCTTTATGTACACTCCGCAGATTGCCCGTATCGTGCGCGCCAACATCGTGTCCGAGTACGGCGAGGACTATGTCCGCGCGGTCATCGTTTCCGGCGCCAAGGCTCCGTGGATTTTGATCAAGCATGTTCTGCGTAACTGCATCGCCCCGATCATGGTCTTCACCGTTACCCTGGTCGCCGACGCCATCATCTTCGAGGCCTCGCTGACCTTCATCGGCGCTGGTATCCAGGAGCCCACCGCTACCTGGGGCAACATCCTCGCCGACGCCCGCGGCGGCGTGCTCGCCGGCCGTTGGTGGCAGGCACTGTTCCCGGGCCTGGCCATCATGATCACCTGCCTGGCGCTCAACATCCTCTCCGAGGGCATTACCGACGCCATGGCCGCTGCTCCCTCCGCCGCCCTGGATCCCACCGATTCCTCCAAGCGTCGCGAGGCCGACCTGCTGGTCTCCGACCCCGTTCGAGCCTACAAGGAGCAGGCCCAGTCCCTCTCCGCTCGCCTTGGCGCCCTGCGCGATGTCGAGCTCAAGCGTGACGATCGCCATGTGCCCGACGAGTCTGTTGAACCGATTCTCTCGGTCCGTGACTTCTGCATCCAGTTTGAGCATCACGGTGATATCAACGTCGTCGACCATGTCAACTTTGACGTCCGTCCTGGTCAGACCATGGGCCTGGTGGGCGAGTCCGGTTGCGGTAAGTCCATCACCACGCTGGCCATCATGGGCCTGACCGACGATGACGAGCACCTTTCCGGCGAGGTCCTCTGGGAGGGCCGTGACCTGCTCAAGATGAGCAAGAAGGAGTGGTTCGGCCTGCGCGGTACCGATATCGCTATGGTCTATCAGGACGCCCTGTCCTCGCTCAACCCCTCCATGCTCATCTCTGCCCAGATGAAGCAGCTCACCAAGCGCGGCGGAACCCGCAGCGCCGAGGAGCTCCTGGAGCTCGTCGGCCTCGATCCCAAGCGCACGCTCGAGAGCTATCCGCACGAGCTTTCCGGCGGCCAGCGTCAGCGTGTCCTGATCGCTATGGCCCTTACCCGCGACCCCAAGCTGGTCATCTGCGACGAACCCACGACCGCTCTGGACGTTACCGTCCAGAAGCAGGTCATCAAGCTGCTCAACGATCTTCAGGCCAAGCTCGGCTTTGCCATGATCTTTGTTTCGCATGACCTGGCTCTGGTCGCCGAGGTTGCCCATAACATCACGGTTATGTAC
This sequence comes from Collinsella sp., assembly GCA_048244295.1. Classification (GTDB taxonomy): domain Bacteria; phylum Actinomycetota; class Coriobacteriia; order Coriobacteriales; family Coriobacteriaceae; genus Collinsella. The sequence goes on along the minus strand of DBFAZJ010000093.1, from coordinate 47,207 downwards.
GCTGGCCAGGTTATCGAGCAGGCACCCACCAAGGAGCTGCTCACCAACCCGATCCACGAGTACACCCGCGGTCTTCTGGGCTCCGTTCTGTCCATCGAGAGCGGCTCGGGCCGTCTGCACCAGGTCCCCGGCGCCGTTCCCAGCCCGCGCGATTTCCCCAAGGGCGATCGCTTCGCGCCCCGCTCGAGCCATCCGCGTATTGGCCTGGACACCCGTCCGGTCTTCAAGCGCGTGCCCGGCACCGAGCACTTCTATTCCGAGCTCCCCGACGAGGTGCTCAAGGCAAATGGTTTGACCCCTCACGCGGAGGTGATGTAGATGAGCGAGACCGCAGTCAACGGCGTCGAGCCGATCATCTTCCTTGATGACGTCCACGTCACCTTTAGGACCCGTACTGGCTCGATTCTGCACCCCAACCTGGTTCACGCCGTCCAGGGTGTAACGATTAAGCTCATGCCCGGTCAGACGATCGGCATCGTCGGCGAGTCCGGTTGCGGTAAGTCCACCACCGCCAACGTCATGTGCGGCCTGCAGGCCCCCACGAGCGGCAAGGTCTACTTTAAGGGCAAGGACGTTACCAAACGTACCGCCGAGGACCGTCGCCACATGGGTCGCGTCATCTCGGTCGTGTTTCAAAACCCGGCCACGGCGCTCAACCCCCGCATGGTCGTTCGCGAGCAACTGCTCGACCCCATGCGCGTCCACAACCTGGGTACCGAGGCCGAGCAGGAGAAGCGCGTCAAAGAGCTCCTGGAGCTCACCGGTCTGCCCAGCTCCGCCGCCGAGGTTCTTCCCGGTCAGCTTTCGGGCGGCCAGCGCCAGCGCGTCGCAATTGCCCGTGCCCTGTCGCTGAACCCCGATGCCATCATCGCCGACGAGCCCACCTCGGCTCTGGACGTTTCGGTCCGCGCGCAGATTCTGAACCTGCTGACCGACCTTAAGAAGGAGCTCGGCCTGGCCATGGTGTTCATCAGCCATGACATCCAGACGGTCCGCTATATCTCTGACGACATCATCGTTATGAATGGCGGCAAGATCGTCGAGCAGGGCGAGGCCAAGCAGGTCTTCCAGCATCCCCAGGACCCCTACACCAAGATGCTGCTCGGCGCTGCGCCGTCGCTGCTGCACCCCAAGCTCGGCGAATAGCCTCGCTTTCCCTCCCGTGCGCCCGGTTCCCTTGCCGGGCGCACCTCCGTTGCGATTTCGAAAGGTTGGGTTCACGAGCCATGCCAAGTGCTCAGGAGCTACAACATCAATTTGGTGAATATCGAGGCGCCATGCCCCGTCCATCAGATTTCGATCTCTTTTGGAAGGATCGCATGGCCGAGGCCGACGCCGTCGGGCTTGACTATGCGATCGACACGGCATCGGTCACCGATGCCGCGACCTGCCAACTTTTCGACCTCTGGTATACCGGCATGTGTGGCGCTCGCCTGCATGCCAAGTACCTTAAACCCGTCTCGGACGAGCCCGTGCCATTGGTGCTTCAGTTCCATGGGTATCCGGGTGCAAGCCGCAGCTGGTTTGAGCAGGCGTCGTTTGCGGGCATGGGCATGGCACTCATCGCCCTCGACTGCCCCGGCCAAGGAGGTCCCTCCGAGGACATTGGTGGATTTGAGGGCACAACGGTTGCCGGGCATATCGTCGCCGGCATCGACGGCGACCCGGCCAACCTCTACTATGTCCGCTTGCACCAAGATATTCGCATCCTGTGCCGTATTGTTCGCGAGCTCGAGGGCATCGATCTTTCCCGTGTGTTTGTGAACGGCGCGTCGCAGGGTGGTGGTTTGGGCATTGCGACCTGTGCGCTTAACAGCGAGCTTATCAATCGTGCCGCCATCCTCTATCCCTTCCTGTCAGATTTCCGCCTAGTCTGGGATTTGGATGCAGACGACATTGCCTACGAGGGCCTGCGCTATTGGTCTCGCTGGTTTGACGAGGACTCGACTCGTATTGACGAAGCCTATGCCAAGCTGGCGTACTTCGATTCCAAGAACTTTGCCCCTATGGTCAAATGCCCCGTGCTGTTTGGCACCGGCACAGCCGATATCGTCTGCCCGCCAGCGACGCAGTTTGCGGTCTATAACAACCTGACCTGCGAAAAGCGTCATGAGTTCTTTGAAGGCTTTGGCCACGAGGAGATTCAGGATTTTGACGATTTGATCATTCCGTTTTTCTGCAAGGGAGGGGAGGCTCATGTCTAAGTGCGAGAGCAATGTTGACGAGCTGATTGTCCCCGGGCTCGTGGGAATTCCTGGAACGGTTTCGTCAAGGCTCGCAGAATATCGGGACTGGCGTGGTGATGTCCAAGCAGATGTTTCTGATTTAGAGACATGCGCTTCGAATCTTGAGATTCAAGGCCTGGCCATTACGGCGATTGACTTTGTTAACCCCTGCGCCCGTTACTCGGAGGTCTCCTTTGAGCTCGGTGACGATGCGATTCACGCTCGTTTGATCGAGCCTGTCGGTCGTGCCCGAGTATCTGAGCGCGTGCCGCTGTGCCTGATGTTCCACGACATCGATCGGCCTGTGCGCGGCTGGCATCACATGACGAGATTTGCCGCCATGGGGTATGCCGTCCTCGCGCTGGATGACGATGTTGCTGGTGCGGACGACCTGCAGCGGGGGATTTCTTCGCCCGCTTTTGTCGAGCGCGTCCGTTGGGGTTGCGCGTTGGCGAAGGTGGCGCGCAATCTTGATGGCATGGACCCCGACCGCATCTTTGCATGGGGCGAGGGCCTTGGCGGCGGAGTCGCGCTGGCGGTTTCTGCTCTGGACGAGCGGGGCCTCGCCTGCACGGCGGTTGCCAATCCAATTCCCGGTGGCCTTGAGGCGCTGTCGTCTCGGGTGCGCGGATCGGTGCTCATGGGCACATCGCTCATGGATGCCGCGAGCGACCCCAAGGGCCAGTTTGCCGTATTCAACGGTCTTGAGTGTGACCGGAGGCATATCGTCTATGCCAAATACGCTCACGAGCGCATCAATGCGTTCGAAAACGAAGTCGTCGACTTCTTTAACCAAACGTTCTACCCGTGTTCTTTGGCCTAGGCGGCCTGGACACTGCCAACAAGAGTGGGCGGCATAGGGCTGCCCGCCAGACAACTAAGGAGATTCTTGTGGCAACTCAGAAATTCACCGGCGTTATCCCTCCCGTCGTTGTTCCCGATACCGAAGATCACCAGCTCGACGTTGCCTCCTTTGAGCGCAGCATCAACCGCATGATCGATGTCGGCGTCGATGGCTTGTTCTTCCTGGGCTCCTCGGGCGAGGTCGTCTTCTCCACCGACGAGCGTCGCCGTCAGATCATCGCCGAGGCCGTCCGTATCGTCGACCACCGCGTTCCCGTTCTGGTCGGCATCATCGACACCGAGACCGAGCGCATGATCGAGCACGGTAAGGTCGCTCAGGAGCTGGGCGCCGATGCTCTCGTCGCCACCTGCCCGTTCTATGCCCTGCAGGGCATGACCGAGGTCGAGGAGCACTTCCGCATCCTGCATGAGGAACTCGACCTGCCCATCTTCGCCTACGACATCCCCGTGTGTGTCCACACCAAGCTCCCCTGGAAGCTCCTTGCCAAGCTCGGTGCCGAGGGCGTTCTGGCCGGCGTCAAGGATTCCTCGGGTGATGACATCTCGTTCCGCTACCTCGTTCAGGAGAACGAGAAGAACGGCCATCCGATGAGCATCCTCACCGGTCACGAGGTTGTTGTCGACGGCGCTTACCTCGGTGGCGCCGACGGTTCCGTCCCGGGTCTCGCCAACGTTGAGCCCGAGGGCTACGTGCGTCAGTGGAAGGCCGCTCAGGCTGGTGACTGGGCTACCGTCAAGGCCGAGCAGGATCGCCTCAATGAGATTTCGCATATCTGGGATGTCACCTCGGGCGTCCAGGGCTATGCCGGTGGCGTCGGCGCCTTCAAGACCGCTATGAACCTCATGGGTATCTTCGACAGCCCGACCATGCCGCGCCCGGTGAAGGCCATGACCGGCGAGAACGTCGAGGCTATTAAGAAGGTCCTCCAGGACAACGGTCTCCTGTAAAGCTTCCCCGGGCACCCGATCTTGGGGCTCAAGCGGTCGAGCGTGACCCATTAGGTCAACGCCCGACCGCTTTCACCCCAACCTCGGGCACCCGGGAAACCTTTACCAAGCTGCGGCGATAACGCAGCCTTCATTTCCTGTAGTTGTTTTTATCTCCTAAGGAGAGCGACATGGAGAACAAGTACGTCTGCTCTGTCGATATCGGCGGAACTAAGATCGCGACTGCCATCATGGAGTACCCGGCTGACGGTAGTGTGCCCCGTCCCGTCTTTGAGGCCGAGGTTCCCACCGAGGCCCAAGAGGGCGGCGAGGCCGTCTTCCAGCGTATCGAGGCGTCCATCAAGGCCGCTCTCGAGGCGAATCCCGATGTCGAGGTCCTTGGCGTCGGTATCGGCGCCGCCGGCGTCGTCGATCCCAAGACGGGCGCCATCGCGTATGCCAATGAGATCATGCCCGGCTGGTCCGGCGTTCAGTTGGGGCCGCGTCTGCGCGAGGACCTCGGTCTTCCCGTTGCCGTTGTGGGCGACGTGCAGGCTCATGCTCTGGGCGAGGCCCACTGGGGCGTCGGCAAGGGCAAGTTCTCCGTCTTGTGTCTTGGCATCGGCACGGGCATCGGCGGCGCATATGTCGAGAGCGGCCGCGTGATGCAGGGCTTCCATGGTGCTGCCGGTCATATGGGCCACATTGAGTGTTCGGCTGCCGCCGGCATTCCCTGCGCCTGCGGGCGTTCCGGCCATCTGGAGTCGGTTGCTTCGGGCACTTCCATTGGTCGAATGTACGATGAGCGTTTTGGCCGCGTCGACCCCAGCCGTCCTTCGGTCGGTCGCGATGTGAACGATCTGTGCCGTGCGGGCGACGCAAAGGCGACCGAGGTCATCCATGACGCCGGCTTTGCGCTGGGGGCCAGCTTGGGCTCGCTCGCTAACATCCTGGACCCTGAGGTCATCGTGCTTTCGGGCGGCGTGATTCACCAAGGTCCCGATTGGCGTTCGCAGACGTGGAAGGATTCGGTGCAAGAGGGCTATGCCAGCCAGGCGCTCGATCCGCTTCAGGACACGCCGATCCTCATCGGTTCTCTGGAGGGCGATGCTCCGCTCATCGGTGCCGCCGAGCATCTTCTTGCTTCGTTGAAGTAAACATAACTACCAAGTGTGCCTTCTGAGGTGCCGCAGATTGACGTGAAAGAGGAGCGAAGCGTACTTCGGTACGCGAGCGACGGTTTGAACGTCAAGGTGCGGCGTCTCAGAAGGCTGTTTTGAGAAAGGTTGAGTCGAACATGACCGTTGATCCTTTGATCCAGTCCCTGAAGGGCAAGCTCGTCGTGAGCGTTCAGGCGTATATGGGCGAGCCGCTTCGTACGCCCGAGACCATGGCGCAAATGTCTCGCGCTTGCGAGCTCGGCGGCGCCGCCGCCATTCGCTGCCAGGGCCTTGCCGACATTGCCGCCATTAAGGGTCGCTGTGAGGTTCCCGTCATCGGCCTGTGGAAGGATGGGCACGAGGGCGTTTACATCACGCCGACGCTGCGTCACGCTCGCGCCTGCGTTGCTGCCGGTGCCGATATCGTGGCGATCGACGCCACCGATCGTCCGCGCCCCGATGGCAAGACGGTCGAGGATACCTTCCGCCCGCTGCACGAGGAGGGTGTGCTCCTGATGGCGGATTGTGCCACCATCGAGGATATTCGCCGTGCTGTTGATATGGGCTTTGACCTGGTATCCACCACGCTTTCTCACGGCGTCGCCGCCATCGACTGCACCATGGCCGATGGCCCCGACCTGCCGCTCCTGCGTCAGGCGACTGAGGAATTCCCCGGCCTTCCTATCATTTGCGAGGGTCGCGTGCATACGCCCGAGGAGGCTCGCGCCGCGATCGATGCTGGCGCCTGGGCCGTTGTCGTCGGCACCGCCATCACGCACCCCACGAGTATTACGAGTTGGTTCAAGGCTGCACTTGAGGCGTAAGACAGGCCTCGTATCCGCTCGGGGCGGTATACTCAATATAGGCAATTGACCGCGCGGGATCCGGGTTGCTGGGTCCCGCGCTTGTTTTCGGGAGGCAGCACATGCAAAAGGGAGATGCCATGGATGCGGCGGAGCGCTCGGAGCGCATCCCCGATATCGTCATCATCACCGGAATGTCCGGATCGGGCCGAACGCAGGCCATGCATGTGTTCGAGGACATGGGCTATTTTTGCATCGATAACCTGCCTCCGCGTCTCATCGCCCAGCTTGCTGAGCTCGTCGGCATCAATACGGGCGTGGGCAGGCATCTCGCCGTCACCTGCGATTTGCGTAGCCAGGGACTGTTTGACGAGTTGCTCGATGCGGTCGCCGCTCTCGAAGAGCGCGAGATGAGCTGCGACATCGTGTTCCTGGAGGCTTCTGACGAGGTGCTGATTCGTCGCTACAGCGAAAATCGCCGCCGTCATCCCATTGCCAAGCCGGGGGAGACTACGGCCGATGCCATTCAGCGCGAGCGCCTTCAGCTGCAGGGCGTGCGCGACCGAGCCGATATGATTATCGACACGAGCCGTCTGCGCACCTCTGCGCTGCGCAACAAGCTGCGTATGGCATTTTCCGAGCTGTCCGACCAGCAGCTTATGGATGTCCACGTGTTCTCGTTTGGCTTTAAGCACGGCATGCCCGTCGAAGCGGATATTATGATCGACGTCCGCTTCCTGCCCAATCCGTTCTACGATCCCGAGATGCGCACGATGACCGGTCTCGATAAAAAGGTCTCCGATTTTGTTCTGGACCATCCCAAGACGCAGGAGTTTTGGAAGGCTTGGACACAGCTGCTCGATACGGTCATGCCCGGTTATATCGCGGAGGGTAAGCCGCAGCTTTCTATCGCCATCGGCTGCACGGGCGGCCAGCACCGCAGCGTTGCCATTGCCGAGGCCACGGCCCGTTACCTGGAAGGCGCTCAGTATCATGTGAGCATCTCCCACCGCGACCTGTCGCGCGCCAACACGAAGGCATAGGCCTGCATGTCGTTTACCGCTGAGGTGCGCGACGAGCTTGCGCGCTGCGAACCCGAATGTGAATACTGCGACTTGTCGACGCTTGCCGCCCTCACGCGCGTGAGCGGTACGCTCTCGCTTACCGGCTCTGGGCGGTATCGTTTGACGGTTGCGACTGAGACGGGAGCCGTCGCGCGCACGATGATCACGCTGACGCATCGTATCCTTAAGCTCAAAACGGAGTTCACCGTCCGTAAATCTGTATTGCATAAGGTTCGAAACTACCTCATCACCTTGCCTGATCAGCCAGACCTGGATAAGGCCTTGGTTCTGCTGGGTATCCTCGAACGTAGGGGAGGACTTGTCGCCGGCGTACCCCGACATATCGTTGCCCGTCCTTGCTGTAGACTTGCCTATATCCGCGGCGCGCTCATCGCGGGCGGCTTCGTGGCCGATCCACGCGGCGATTTTCATTTGGAGATTGCTGTGCAGGGCGAGCAATATGCCAAGGGGCTTTGCGATCTGTTGGAGCAGATTGGGGTCCATGCTCGTGTTAATGCACGGCGGGGGTCATATGCCGTGTACATTAAGAGCGCCGAGGAAATCGAGCATCTATTAAAGCTGATTGGCGCCAAGCGCAGCGTTGCCGAGATTGAGGAGGCGCGCGCGGTCAAGTTGGTTAAGAACGATGTGAACCGTCGCGTGAACGCCGAGCTCGCCAACCAGACCAGAAGCGCCGGTGCCGCCCAACATCAGCTTGCGTTGATCGATGAGCTCGAGCAGCGTGGCCTTCGTGATGCGCTTCCGGATGCCTTGGCGGTCTTTTGCGACCTGCGCGAGCGCTATCCCGATCTGTCGCTGCGTGATTTGGGGGAGATGGCTGACCCTCCCTTGTCGAAGTCAGCCCTCTACCATCGTGTTTTACGGCTTGAAAAGCTCATTGAAGCAAACAGGTAGTTTGAAGTAACGACTTATATATGGATTTAGCTGCTATTTTAGTATTTAAAACGTTTTAACGGAAATTTGATTTTCAATTTCGAGCATTCTCGTGAAATTCAAGTCAAAAAAAAGGTATATTAGGCGAGTGGTTAGTTTGTGGGCCTCAACGGCGGGCGCTGTAGCTCGCGGGGGCCTTACGAAAGGAGACACAATGGCAGTAAAGGTTGCTATTAACGGCTTCGGTCGCATCGGTCGTCTGGCTTTCCGTCAGATGTTCGGTCATGAGGGCTCCGAGATCGTCGCTATCAACGACCTCACCTCTCCCGATATGCTCGCTTACCTGCTGAAGTACGACTCCACGCAGGGCAACTACGCTCGCGATCACGAGGTCGTTGCTGGCGAGGATTCCATCACCGTTGACGGCAAGGAGATCAAGATCTACAAGGAGGCCGACGCCAACAACCTGCCTTGGGGCGACCTCGACGTCGACGTCGTTCTCGAGTGCACCGGCTTCTACACCAGCAAGGCTAAGGCTCAGGCCCACATCAACGCTGGCGCCAAGAAGGTCGTCATCTCCGCTCCGGCCGGCAGCGATCTGCCCACCATCGTGTACAACGTCAACCATGAGACGCTGACCGCTGAGGACAACATCATCTCCGCTGCTTCCTGCACCACCAACTGCCTCGCCCCGATGGCCAAGGGTCTGAACGACTTCGCTCCCATCGTGTCCGGCATCATGACCACCATCCACGCCTTCACCGGCGACCAGATGCCGCTCGACGGCCCGCAGCGCAAGGGCAACTTCCGTCGCTCCCGCGCCTGCTCCGAGAACATCGTCCCGAACACCACGGGCGCTGCCAAGGCCATCGGCCTGGTTCTCCCCGAGCTCAACGGCAAGCTCATCGGTGCCGCCCAGCGCGTCCCGACGCCGACCGGCTCGCTGACCAACCTCTACGCCGTCGTTGACAAGAAGGTCACCGTCGACGAGGTCAACGCTGCCATGAAGGCCTACGCCGAGACCATCCCCGAGACCTTCGCCTACAACGAGGACCAGATCGTCTCCCGCGACATCGTCGGCGAGACCCACGGCTCCATCTTCGACGCCACTCAGACCATGTGCTCTGACCTCGGCAACGGCCAGACCCTCGTTCAGGTCACCTCTTGGTACGACAACGAGAACTCCTACACCTCTCAGATGGTCCGCACCATCAAGTACTTCGAGAAGTTCGTTGCTTAATTTAGCTTTTAGCGAATAGCTCGTTGAGCGTCTAAAGAAGGGCGCGGCCTTATAGGGCTTACACCCTAGGGTCGCGCCCTTTTTATAAGAAATCGTCTGCCGTAATGGGAGGCAGACACGTACGAAAGGTAGAAGCAAACATGGCCTTTACCAAGAAGACCGTCCGCGACATCGATGTCGACGGAAAGCGCGTTCTCGTCCGCGTTGACTTTAACGTGCCTATCAAGGATGGCGTCGTTGGCGACACCACCCGTATCAAGGCTGCCCTGCCCACCATCAACTACCTCGTTGAGCACAACGCTCGCGTCATCCTCATGAGCCACCTCGGCCGTCCCGAGGGCACCGGCTTCCAGCCCGAGCTGTCCCTCGAGCCCGTCGCCAAGAAGCTCGCCGAGCTCTCTGGTCTCGACGTTGCCTTTGTCGCTGACACCTACGGCGAGAAGGCTGCCGAGGCTGTCGCCGCCGTCGAGCCGGGTAAGGTCCTCGTTCTCGAGAACGTCCGTTTTGACAAGCGTGAGAAGAAGAACGATCCCGAGATCGCCAAGAAGCTCGCTTCCTATGGTGACGTCTTCGTTCTCGATGCCTTCGGCACCGCTCACCGCGCCCAGGGTTCCGTCGTGGGCCCCGCCGCTTACCTGCCTGCCGTCGCCGGCTTCTTGCTCGAGAAGGAGGTCGACACGCTGACCGGCATCTTCGCCGAGCCCGAGCGCCCCTTCGTCGCCATCGTCGGCGGTTCCAAGGTTTCCTCCAAGATCGGCGTTCTCGATCACCTCATCGACTCCGCTGACACCCTGATCATCGGTGGCGGCATGGCCTACACCTTCTTCCTGGCTCAGGGCCTGTCCGTCGGTCAGTCCCTCAAGGAAGAGGACTGGGTCGAGCGCGCCGGCGAGATGCTCAAGAAGGCCGAGGAGAAGGGTGTCAAGATCCTGCTCCCCATCGACAACCGTGTTGCCGATCACTTTGGCGAGGACGCTGTCCCCGAGGTTGTCGCTTCCGACGCTATCCCCGACGATCGTGAGGGTATGGACATCGGTCCCAAGACCGAGGAGCTCTACGCCGAGGCCGTCAAGGGCGCCAAGACCGTGTTCTGGAATGGCCCCATGGGCGTCTTCGAGTTCGACAACTTCGCTCACGGCACCCAGGCTATCGCTGAGGCTGTCGCCGAGGCCGACTGCACCTCGATCATCGGCGGTGGCGACTCCGTCGCAGCTGTCAATAAGTTCAACCTGGCCGACAAGATGAGCTGGATCTCCACCGGTGGTGGCGCTTCCATGGAGCTCGTCGAGGGTAAGGCCCTGCCCGGAGTGGAGGCGCTTCTCGATGCCTAATCGCACCCTTCTTATCGCTGGTAACTGGAAGATGAACAACGACGTCGCCGAGGCCGCCAAGCTCGCCGACGAGCTGGCTCAGGCTCTGCCCGAGGTTCCGGCTGGCGTCGAGGTGCTCGTCTGCCCTCCGACCATCGACATCACCACGGTTCATGACCGCATTCAGGCTGCCCCCATCGCCCTCGGTGCACAGAACGTGTACTGGGAGGCCAAGGGTGCCTTCACCGGTGAGTCCTCTTGCGACATGCTCAAGTCCGCTGGCTGCACCTACTGCATCATCGGTCACTCCGAGCGTCGCGACTACTTCCACGAGACCGACGAGGACCAGAACAAGAAGGCCAAGGCTCTCGTTGCCGCCGGCCTTGTTCCCGTCTTCTGCTGCGGCGAGTCCCTCGAGGTCCGCGAGGCCGGCACCTATGTCGAGCACGTCGTGAACCAGGTCAAGGCTGGCCTTGCTGGTCTTGAGATCACCTGCCCCAAGCAGGTCGTCGTCGCCTACGAGCCCATCTGGGCCATCGGCACCGGCAAGACCGCTACCGCCGAGGATGCTCAGGAGGTCTGCGGCGCTATCCGTGAGACCCTCAAGGAGATGTTCGGCGAGGAGCTCGCTAACGGCATCCGCGTGCTGTATGGCGGTTCCGCCAAGCCCGGCAACATCGCCGAGCTCGTCGCCAAGCCCGACGTTGACGGCGCCCTCGTGGGCGGCGCTTCGCTCAAGGCTGCCGACTTCGCCTCTATGGTCGTCAAGGCAGGCGAGTAGGACATATGGCACAACGTCATCTTCCTGCACTCCTGATCATCATGGATGGCTGCGGCCTTGCTCCGGCCGATGGCGAGAACGCCGTCGCCGCTGCCAAGACGCCCTTCCTTGATGGCCTGTACGAGAAGTACCCCCACACCACGCTCGGTGCTTCGGGCGAGGACGTGGGCCTTCCCGACGGCCAGATGGGTAACTCCGAGGTGGGTCACCTCAACATCGGTGCCGGCCGCATCGTGTTCCAGGAGCTTTCGCGCATCAACAATGCCATCAAGGACGGCTCCATCGCCAAGAACGAGGTTTTCGTCAAGGCTATGGACGATGTCAAGGCTGACGGTAAGACTCTCCACCTCATGGGCCTTATGAGCCCTGGCGGTGTTCATTCTCACATGAACCACGTCGAGGCTCTGGTCAAGATGGCTGCCGAGCACGGTGTCAAGACCGTTCGCGTCCACGCCTTCATGGATGGTCGCGACGTTGACCCGCAGTCCGGTGCCGGTTACATGAGTGAGTTCTGCGCCTTCCTGGCTAAGATCTCCGAGGAGACCGGTTGCGACGCTCGCGTTGCCACCGTCTCGGGCCGTTATTGGGCCATGGACCGCGATAATCGTTGGGAGCGCATCCAGCGCGCCTACGACGTCATGGTCAACGCGTCCGATGCCGATACAGACCCCGTTGCCGGTATCAAGGCCTACTACGAGAAGGATCCGCGCGGCGACGAGTTCGTCGAGCCCTTCGCTGCCCACAACGAGGGCATTCACGAGGGCGACGCGGCCATCTTCTTCAACTTCCGTCCCGACCGCGCTCGTCAGATGACCCGCGTGTTCACGGACAAGGAGTTCGACGGCTTTGAGCGCGAGCAGATCAAGCTTTCGCATTTTGTGACGATGACCGAGTATGATCCGACGTTTGACGTTGAGGTCGCTTTCCCCAAGACGTTCCCCGAGAACGTTCTGGCCGACGTTATCGCCGCCAATGGCCTGAAGCAGCTGCACACCGCCGAGACCGAGAAGTACGCACACGTGACGTTCTTCCTCAACGGCGGCATCGAGGAGCCCAAGGAGGGCGAGGAGCGCGTGCTCGTCGCTTCCCCCAAGGTCGCTACCTACGATCTGCAGCCTGAGATGAGCGCTCCCGAGGTTACCGAGAAGCTCGTCGCCGCTATCAACGAGGATCGCGCTGATTTCTACATCGTGAACTTCGCGAACTGCGACATGGTTGGTCACACCGGTGTCTTCGACGCCGCCGTTAAGGCCGTCGAGGCTGTTGACGATGCCCTGTCCAAGGTTGTCCCGGCGATTCTCGCCAAGGGTGGCTTTGCGCTGATCACCGCCGACCACGGCAACGCTGACCACATGTTTGACGTTGCTTCCGACGGTTCCAAGCATCCGTTCACGGCTCACACCACCAACCGTGTGCCGTTCATCATCGTTGATGAGAAGGCCAAGCTCACCGGTATCGAGGACGGCCGTCTTTCCGATATCGCTCCGACCATGCTCACCATGGCTGGTATTGAGCCTTCCGCCGAGATGACGGGTCGCGTGCTCGCCACCGAGGCCTAAGAGAAAACAAATACCGTTTTCTAGCAAGGGGGTTGTCCACAACCGGACAACCCCCTTTTTGGTATTTCTGCCATTTCCACCCCGTCCTTGAGTGGCAGGTAGGGGAGAGCGGGGGATTGTGGTACAGTACTGGAGTTTGAACTGTTCTATTAAGGAGCTTATCTATGGGTCCGTTCCAGATTCTTCTGTTTGTCGTTTGGGCTGTTTCTGCCGTGGCGCTGACGATTCTCGTCCTGATGCATTCCGGTAAGGGTACCGGCGTTTCGGATATGATTGCCAGCTCGCTGTATAACTCCAGCTCTGCCACGGGCGTCATGGAGCAGAACCTCGATCGCCTGACGGTAATTATGGCCGTTGTTTTTGCCGTGTGCGTCGTCCTGTGCATGTTCTTCTTCCCGCAGGGCATCGTCGGCTACTAAGCATCGGCGTATATACGTTTGCAATGGGTCTCGCAGGTGCGGGACCCTTTTTGTTTACATATTTGTAACAGAGTCAAAATATCCCCACATACTTCGCCCAACTAAAGAAATTCTCGACCGTTAACCGGAATTAGCCCCAAATCGTGCATAAAATGCGCTACTGTATTGCGAAACGTTGGTCCGTTGTGCATAACCAGCCATAGCAGCGGGCGGCGTTTTGATGGTTCGGATCGGATTGTCTCGACATATGTCCGACTGAACATTTCTTTGTTCTATCTCATAAGGAGGATGGCATGGCTGATTCTATGTTCCACCAGCCCGTTATGGGTCGTCGCGCCTTTGTTGGCGGCACCCTCGCTGCGAGCTCCATGGCTTTTCTTGCCGCATGCGGCAAGAAGGGCGGCGACGCTTCCGGTTCTGAGTCCGGTTCGACGCTGAACTTCTACATCAACAACCCGGTCTGCATCGACCCCTACAATGTCCAGGAGGACCAGGGCACTCAGGTCGAGTACCAGCTCTTTGACGCTCTGACCTCTTATGACGCCGAGAAGGGCGAGATCGTTCCGCTGGCTTGCGAGTCCTTCGAGGCCAACGACGACGCCACCGAGTTCACCTTCAAGATCAAGAAGGCCAAGTTCCACAACGGTGACGACGTTACCTCCAAGTCCTTCAAGCTCGGTTGGGAGCGTCTGGTCAACACCAAGTCGGCCATCGCTACCGAGTATGGCCCTTCCGAGGTCTCCTATCACCTTTCCATGGTCGAGGGCTATGACGATCTGCTTGCCGGTAACGCTACTGAACTCAGCGGTGTTACCTGCCCCGACGATGAGACCCTCGTCGTCAAGCTGTCTTCCGCTTACGCCGACTTCCCCTTCGTCGCCTCTCACCCGGCTCTGGCCCCGGTTCCCGAGTGCGCCGAGTCCGATGCCAAGAGCTTCTACCTTGCACCGGTCGGTAACGGCCCGTTCATGATGGACGGCAAGTGGGAGGATGGTCAGGAGATCAACCTCAAGAAGTTCGACGATTACTATGGCGACAAGGCCAAGATCGATGGCATCCACTTCCAGGTCATCAAGGACATGGAGACCGCTTACAAGGAGTTCCAGGCCGGTAATCTCGATGTCTGCGACGTTCCCGTTGCTCAGATCGACGCCGCCAAGAAGGATCGCGGCGTGTCCAAGGACGGCTACACCATGGGTGACGGCGAGCGCATGCTGCTCGGCTCCGAGCCTTCCACCTACTACCTGACCTGCAACAACACGGCCGAGCCGTTCAACAACGCCGACCTGCGCAGGGGTATCTCCCTGGCCATCAACCGTGAGGCCATCTGCAAGACCATCTTCAAGGGTACCCGTACCCCCGCCGACGGCATTGTTCCTCCGGGCATCGATGGCTACAAGGAGGGCGCATGGGAGTTCTGCGCCTACGACGTCGACAAGGCTAACGAGTACCTCGACAAGGTTGCTCCCGCTGACGCCAACGGCGATCGTGGCATTAACGTGCAGCTGTCCTACAACCAGGACGGTGGCCACAAGGAGATCATGGAATCCATCATCGGTGACCTTGCCAAGGTGGGCGTTAACGCTACTTCCGATACCCCCGAGTGGTCTGCCCTGCTCGAGCAGTATCAGAACTTCGACTATGAGTTCGGTCGTCTGGGCTGGATTGCCGACTACCCGATCATGGACAACTTCCTGTATCCGCTGTTCCACTCTGATTCCCTCGGTGGCGACAACCGCTCCGGTTACAACAACCCCGAGTTCGACGCCAAGGTCAACGAGGCTCGCACCACGGTTGACGACGAAGAGCGCGTTGCTAAGATGCAGGAGGCCGACGCTATGGTCGCTGCCGACTGCCCGGTCATCCCGGTGATGTTCTACACGCACACCATCGTCGGCTCCGATCGCATCAAGCACCTCTATGTCGATCCGCAGAAGCACGCCGAGCTGGATACCGCTGAGCTCGCCTAAGAGTTTGCAGCTTCCGTGAGGGTCAAGTATTTACGTAGACCTCATGGGAAACATACAGTTCTCCCTAACCTGGGGTAAACTGGCTGATGGTAATTTTGGGATGCCGGTCTGGCGATCGGCATCCCATTTAGGTTAATCCCTAGATAGGGGAGTGGTATGGGTAAGTACATCGTTAAACGCGTGCTTCAGTTCATCCCGGTATTTTTGGGCGTTACGCTGATTCTGTTCGCCCTCCAGAATATCGTGCCGGGAGATCCGATCAAGCTGATCGGTGGAGACAAGGCTCTGTCCCCCGAGGTGGAGCTTCAGCTTCGCGTCCGCTATCACCTGGTCCAGTCGGACGAGGACGGCAACGCGATCCTTGACGAGAACGGCGACCCCGTTCAAACGTCGCTCGTGGACCGTTACTTGTATTACATGAACGGCCTGCTTCATGGCGATCTGGGCAATTCGTATCAGCGCAAGCTGCCGGTTACGGAAATCTTTGCCCAGAAGTATCCGTATACGGTCAAACTTGCCGCGTGCGCCATCGTGCTCGAGGCAATCATGGGTATCGGTGCGGGTATCATTTCGGCGGTTAAGCGTTATTCCTTCTGGGATATTTTGGTAACGCTCACCACTTCGATTCTCGTTGCCGTCCCGGCTTTCTGGCTCGGTATGTTGCTGCAGCTGTTCTTTGGCGTCATTCTCAAGGACGCCACGGGCGGTGCATTCTCCATGCCGATCTCGGGTGCCGGCGGTTCCAGCTCTCAGTATCAGGATTGGATGCACTATGTGCTTCCGACCATTACGCTGGCTTCGGTTTCGACCGCTTATGCCGCCCGCATTATGCGCTCGCAGCTGCTTGACGTCATGAACCAGGATTACATCCGTACGGCAAAGGCCAAGGGTCTCTCCAATCGCGCGATCATCATCAAGCATGCGCTTAAGAATGCACTCATCCCCGTCGTTACCTATATTGGTGTCGACTTTGGCGGCATGCTTTCGGGCGCCATCCTGACCGAGACGGTCTTTAACTGGCCCGGTATCGGCTATGAGGTCTATCGCGCCATTAGCATGCGTGACTGGCCCATCGTTATGGGCGGCGTTACGCTCATCGTCGTCGTCGTCATGGTGATCAACCTGCTCGTCGACATTAGCTATGCATTCCTCGACCCGCGCATCCGCCTTGGCGGTCCGTCGGATAAGGCCTAAGGGAGGTACGTCTCATGCAGGAAACTGATTCTCAGTCTCAGGAGCAGGCTACCGCCACCAAGGCCGCATCTGCTCCCGCCAAGTCCCGCACGCTGTGGGGCGACGCTTTTAAGCGTCTTCGTAAGAACAAGCTCGCCGTTATCGGTGTCTGCTGGATCATCATCGTCGTTGTGGTTGCCCTGACCGCAGATCTGTGGGCTAAGCCCTGGCTCGGTTCGCCGACGGCTTCCGACTCGACCACCATGGCCGAGACGTCGCTGCTGGCTCCGTGTGCCGAGCACCCGTTTGGTACCGACGCCCTTGGCCGCGACATTCTCGTCCGTGTTATCTACGGTGCACGCGTTTCGCTTTCCGTCGGCATTATGGCCACCGCGATCTCCACAGTGATCGGTTTGGTCATGGGTGCTCTGGCCGGTTTCTACGGCGGTATCTGGGATACGATCATCATGCGCTGCGCGGATATCTTCCTGGCATTCCCGTACGTGCTGTTCGTTGTCGCCATGATCGCCGTTATCGGCCGTGGTCTTCAGAACGTCTTTATCGCCATCGGTATTCTCGGCTGGCCTTCGATTGCGCGCGTCTTCCGATCCGCGATCCTGACGGTCAAGGAAAACGACTATGTTGACGCTGCGCGCGCGATGGGTGCATCTGATGCTCGTATCGTCGTGCGTCACATCTTCCCGAACTCCGTCGCCTCCATCGTGGTCTACGCGACCATGAACATTGGTGGCGCCATTCTGACCGAGTCCGCTCTGTCCTTCCTCGGCATGGGCGTTATTCCGCCTACGCCTTCGTGGGGCTCCATGATTCAGGACGGTCAGCAGTATCTTCTGACTGCTCCCTGGATGATGATCATGCCCGGTCTGGCAATTCTCTCGACGGTGCTCGCCTTCACCCTGCTGGGTGACGGTCTGCGCGACGCCCTCGACGTCAAGATGAAGGACGCATAAGGATGAAGAAGAACAAGAACTATGTGGACCTGAAGGACCAGCCGGTTCCCGAGGGCCAGCATCTGCTCGAGGTCGATGACCTTAAGATGTATTTCCACACTGAGGATGGCGTTGTTCGCGCTGTCGACGGTGTCTCCTACACGCTCGATCGCGGCGAGACCCTGGGCGTCGTCGGTGAGTCCGGCTCCGGTAAGTCCGTGACCGCCATGACCATCATGGGTCTTATCTCGATGCCTCCGGGAAAGATCGAGGGCGGCGACGTTCGCTATCGCGGTCGTTCTATCCTCGAGATGACCGAGGAAGAGATGCAGCACATTCGCGGTAACGACATCGCGATGATCTTCCAGGATCCTATGACCTCCTTGAACCCGGTCTATAAGATCGGCAAGCAGGTGGGCGAGGGTCTTCGTCTGCACCGTGGCTACTCCAAGCAGGAGGCGCTCAAGCGCGCCACCGAGCTTTTGGACCTCGTTGGTATTCCCGAGCCCGAGAAGCGCGTCAATGAGTATCCGCACCAGTTCTCTGGCGGTATGCGTCAGCGCGTCATGATCGCTATGGCTCTTGCCTGCGATCCCGATATCCTGATTGCCGACGAGCCCACGACGGCTCTGGACGTTACCATTCAGGCTCAGATTATCGAGCTCATGCAGGAAATGCAGGAGAAGAACGGCAACGCCATCATCATGATTACCCATGACCTGGGCGTCGTCGCCGACATGGCCGACAAGATCATGGTTATGTACGCCGGCCGTCCCGTCGAGTTCGGTACTGCTGAGGAAATCTTCTACGAGAGCCGCCACCCCTACACCTGGGGCCTTATCCGCTCCATCCCGGAGCAGGCCATCGAAGAGAAGAAGCCGCTTACGCCGATTCACGGCAACCCGCCTTCGCTCATGAACCTGCCCGAGGGCTGCGTGTTCTCGCCTCGTTGTCCCTATGCGACCGATAAGTGCCGCAAGCAGCGCCCCGAGCGCGTTGTCACCGAGTCTGGTCATTACTCTGCGTGCCACTACTCCGGTGACCCCGAGTTTCTCAAGAACGCTCCTGAGACGTCCCGTACGCGCAAGGATTCCAAGAAGGGAGGCGAGGCGTAATGGCAGATACCAACGAGCGTACTCCGTTGCTGAAGGTCGAGCACCTCTCTAAGGAGTTCCCCGCTGAGTCCGGCATGTTCGCCAAGCGTTTTTCCAAGCGTGTCGTCTCTGCTGTGAACGACATTTCGTTCGAGATCTATCCTGGCGAGACCTTTGGTCTGGTCGGCGAGTCCGGTTGCGGTAAGTCCACCACGGGCCGTACCATCATGCGCCTCACCAAGCCGACGGCCGGCAAAGTGTTCTTCCAGGGCAAAGACGTTGCCGAGATGAGCAAGCACGAGATCAAGGATATGCGTCGCGAGATGCAGTTCATCTTCCAGGATCCTTATGCTTCGCTCAATCCTCGTATGACTATCGGTGAGATCGTCTCCGAGCCCATGACCATTCACGGCGTGGGCACCAAGGAGGAGCGCATTGAGCGTGTCCGCGAGCTTCTCGACGTTGTCGGACTGAACCCCGAGCACATTAACCGCTATCCTCATGAGTTCTCCGGCGGTCAGCGTCAGCGTGTCGGCATTGCCCGTGCATTTGCGCTGAAGCCCAAGCTGATTATCTGCGACGAGCCGGTTTCCGCTCTGGATGTGTCCATTCAGGCCCAGGTTCTGAACCTGCTCAAGGAACTCCAGGACAAGTTCGGTACTGCATATTTGTTTATCGCCCACGACCTGTCTGTCGTGCAGCATATCTCCGATCGCGTTGCCGTTATGTATCTGGGCAAGATGGTCGAGGTTTCGGACTGGAAGACGCTCTACAGTGAGCCTCACCATCCGTACACGCAGTCGCTGCTGTCTGCTGTGCCGGTGCCCGATCCTGATATCCAGAAGACGCGCAAGCGCATCATCCTCGCTGGCGATCCGCCGTCACCGCTGGATCCGCCGACCGGCTGCCGTTTCCACACTCGCTGCCCGATCGCGCAGGGCATCTGCTCTGAGAAGCTTCCCGAGTTTAAGGAAGTCGCACCGGGTCACTGCTGCGCGTGCCACTTCGCGGAGCCGTTCCCGATCAAGGAATCGCACATCGACCTGTAGCCGGTTGTTATCGTCCGGGCCCGCGCTGGACTTAGTTTTCAGAACGTCCTCGACCATGGAAACCCCCTTATCCTGCTCCTTCGGAGCCGCGGATAAGGGGGTTTCCTGGTCTGCGGAATGTTCTGAAAACTAAGTCCAGCACGGGCCCTGTGTTACCACTGCAGAGGGGTGCGATTCCTTGATCGCTCACTTAATCTAATGGGAAAGATAGCGAGGCCGGAGCTTTAGCTCCGGCCTCGCTATATAAGGGCTAGGCAAAGTCGAGCCACTAAATTTATATCAGCTCCCAGAACATGTTTGAGAACTGTGCCTGAAGTACGTATTTGCAGGCCCCGAATCGGTGTTGCCTCCCGGCGCATTCCGCAGGGGGAGCGATATTTTGCAGCACGAAGTGCGCAGCAAAATATCGCTCATGCCCGAGGACGCGCCGGGAGGCAACACCGAATCGGGGCCGGACATATAGATCTACCTGCGCATTTACAAATTCGTAAACTTTTTTCTAAAAAGTGCTTGCACAGTTCTCGAATCATAGGTTATTATCTTCCTCGTTGAACGCGCGGGTCCAACAAAACGAACTGCGAATCAACAACATAGCATGTCGGAGTGGCGGAATTGGCAGACGCGCTAGCTTGAGGTGCTAGTGACCGCTTTTTGGTCATGCGGGTTCAAGTCCCGCCTCCGACACCATCGCATTTGAGAAGCCTCTTCGGAGGCTTTTTTGTTACCGATAGACGGTGGGGTCCACGATGGAAACGCTTGAACGCAACGAGTGGGCAGACGTTGCCCAACTAGTCGAGATCACGAGCGATGCTGTCATCATCTGCGAGCTCGACGGAACCATTCTGCATGTGAATAATCGCTTACTTGGTTTGATGTGCGAGGAACGCGCCGACGTCATCGGTGGAGATGTTAAAGACGTCCTGTACTCGTCCGCTTTTGAACGTGCGACGGAACATCGTCTGCCATTTGAAACTGATGGCTCCGAGAACGAACTGATGCTCAAGTTGAGTGACGGCTCCTTTATCCCCGTCTTGGTTCGTGCGGGCTCCGTAACGCCTCCACGCATCTTTGGGCGCCGCGCGCCACGTGTCCTGGTGGCGCTCCATAGCATCGAAGAACAGTATTCGCACGACCGTCAGCTCAAGCGTGCGCTTTCGGAGCTTAGAGTGGCGAACAAGCGCCTCTCTGGCACGCTCTCGGTCATTATGAGTACCGTGGGCTCCGATGAGCTGCCCAGCCTACTTGATACCGTTTTGAACCAGCTTGTAGGAACGCTCGATGCTTCGGGTGCCGCTATCTATTTTTCTGAGAGCGGCGGTTTTAAACTTCGCGGTGTTTCCAAGGAGCTGTACGACAGCTACCTGCCTGAGTTTTTGCCGTATGGCGCTGGCATTCCGACGTATGTTCTTCGTGAGTCGCGTGCCTGTCGCTTGTCGATTCAACAGGACCTTGAGGGTGATAAGGCCGCCTCCGGTATGTTTATGGACTTGGACAATCGTTCTAAGCACCTGTTGCGCATGCAGGATATGCCTCCGTACCGCAGCGAGATCTGTCTTCCCGTTTTTTACGGTACGCAGATTCTTGGCGTGCTGGAAGTTGGTTGGAAACGCCCCCAGGCACCGCTCGCCTATGACGTTAATGTACTCGAGGTCATTTGCGATTACTTGTCTATCCAACTGGTCGGCATGGCATCGAGTCTTCGCTCTCGTCGCACGGCCGAGCTTGGCCGCTCGCTCAATGTCTTACGTGATGAGTTGTTTACCTTTCTAGACGATTCCGTCGCGGCTACCCAGGCGGTATCGTCCGAGATCTGCAATATGCTCAACTGCCATTTTTGCCCTGTTGAGTATGACGCCAGTCTGGATTCCTACGTCATAGATTTTGAAGGCGGCAGTCGCGTTGCTTTGCCGGACGATCCCGAGAAGCTTTTCTTTTCCACGACGGCGCCAGCGGCACGTCTGGGGGCTGGCCCTGATGGCTTTGAGGCGTCTGTTTTGGGGGGTACGAGTGCCGAGGACCTTAAACACGTCCGTATAACTCGCGTTGACGAATCGATGCCTATGGGAGGCTGGCTTAGGGCGCATGGTCTGCCTTGTCAAGGTCTCTACGTCGACTCCGGCATCGAGGCGGGGCACCCGCGCTCTGAGGGCGATGGCAAGCACAGTAACGACGCGATTGTTCCTGCTTCTGTTGCGAAGAGCCCGACGACGCGCGCGCTGCTGCTTCGTGATGGTAGCCAAGAGCCGATTGATGACCTTGAATATGACTACTTGGTGCACTTGGCGCATGACTTTGAACTGATCTACGAAGGCGAATCTCAAAAGCGCGAGGAGCGCCATATCGCTCAGACGCTCCAGATCGGCATGAGAAATTCCCTGGGGGATGTTCCGGGTATCGCAACCGATTCGGTGTACCTGTCGGCCACGAATTCGGCGTTGGTCGGAGGCGATTTCTATACGCTCATTCGTCTTCCCGACGACTGCGCCGTCATGATTCTGGGTGATGTGTCTGGCAAAGGCATTGAGGCCGCATCGATGTCCGCGCTCGTCAAGACGGCCCTGACGGCATATGCCTGGGAGGGCGCTGGACCGGCCCGCATGGCACGCTCCCTTAACAGCATGCTCATGGGCTTTTCGAGGGTCGAGACGTTCGTGACGGCCTTTATCGCCAAGATTGACCTTAAAGCCGGACGCGCAACGTATTGTTCGGCGGGCCATCCTCCGACCATGGTCATCAGGCCAGAGTCGATGCCGCTGGGTGGCGGCGAGGCCCGTGGGGGAGAGGTCGAGCTGCTTGGATGCCAATCGGGCGTAATCGGTGCCTTTGAGAGCATGGTGTACGAGACAGGCGTGTTTACGTTCGCCCCCGGCGACATGCTCTTCATGTATACGGATGGAACGATTGAGGCCCGCGACCGCACCGGAGCGTTCTTTGGCGAGCAGCGCTTGCGCGACCTTCTGCTTTCTGTTTCGGGGGAGGGCGTGTCGGGCATTTGCGGCAAGGTCTTGGGCGAGCTTGACCGATTTACCGAATCGGCGCTGGACGATGACATTGCATTGGTGTCCCTTGAGTTTTTACGGGGTCGTTCATAGACGACGCTGGGCGGGCTGAGTCCGTACGGTTGGGGAAACGAATGCATCGAGTGGGCTTTTTTGGGGAACCATGGTCGTATGAATGAGTGGAATGACATAGCGGTTTTGACGCCACCAGGCGATATCGACATCGCCACGGTGCCTGCGCTGCGTCGGCGGTTGGATGCCTTGATTGGCCGCGGCGTGCGTCGTGTCGTCATCAACTGTCAGGCTGTTAGCTTTATCGATTCGACGGGCTTGGCATTCCTGCTTACGCGCGCTCGTGAGCTCATGAGGCGAGAAGGCCTGCTTTCGCTCGTCAATGCATCAGGTGAAGTTGTTCGCTTTTTGGAGATTGCTCGTCTTGTCGATATCCTTCATGTCGCGGGGCCGGCACGGGAGTCTATTCCCGCTATTCCGGTGGGGGAGCTGCCTCGCTGGAGTAAGAGTGTCGAGGTCCGACAGGGTATCGAGAATCTTCCATACTACCGACATCGCATCGCCGAACTCCTTGAATCGCTTCCGTTGCGCCGTGACGAGCGCTACGATGTCGCATTGGCATCGGGGGAGGCGCTGGGTAATGCCTATGACCATGCGGGCGGTATCGGGTGCGTCCTGACGGTTCAGGCCTATGGCGATCGCGTTGTGGTTGAGGTGCTTGATCGAGGTGCCGGCTATTCTATCGATGAAACGAGCGAGCCGGTCGCATCTGAGGAACGCGGCCGTGGTATCAAGCTTATGCGTATGCTCGTCGATAACGTGGAGGTTGCTCGTCGTACGGACGGCGCCGGCACGCGCGTGCAGATGGTGAAGCTGTTTAGCGGAGCGCTGGAATCGTGCGCCTAGCCAATCGCTTTAGCGCGTTTGGCTATTAAGAACATGCGGCAGACAAGTTTTTTGAAAAAAGTACTTGCGTCTTTTGGACAACTCGCGTAAATTAATAACCCGCAAGCGGACATGGCTCAGTTGGTAGAGCACAACCTTGCCAAGGTTGGGGTCGCGGGTTCGAGCCCCGTTGTCCGCTCCATTGCATTTCCGGACCGTTTAGGCGGTCCTTTTTCGGCGAAGTGGCCAAGTGGTAAGGCAGAGGCCTGCAAAGCCTTTACCCCCGGTTCGAATCCGGGCTTCGCCTCCAGGCAACATCCGGGCGCTCCGGCGCCCGTTTTGTTTTACATATGCGGACATGGCTCAGTTGGTAGAGCACAACCTTGCCAAGGTTGGGGTCGCGGGTTCGAGCCCCGTTGTCCGCTCCAAGTGTAATAGCCCGACTACCACGGTAGCCGGGCTTTTTTGTACCCATCGCCTGGGCTCGAACCCGAGAGGGGGCGAGCGTTTTGGGGCGTGGCTGTGGCGTTGTTTGCCGCGAATGTCCGCTTTGGGCGTATCATCGTGGGCATCTCGCATAACCTCGTTGCAAGGGAGATACGCCCCATGGCTACAGAAAAGTCTTCTTCGCGCTCATGGATGTCCGATGCCGCGATCTATCAGATTTACCCGCGCTCGTTTAAGGATTCGACTGGTTCGGGTCTGGGTGATATCGCGGGCATTACCCAGCAGATGGACTATCTTGAGCGGCTGGGTATCGAGGCCATCTGGCTGAGCCCGTTTTACCCATCGCCTCTTGTCGATGGTGGCTATGATGTGGCGGACTACTGCGATGTCGACCCACGTCTCGGCTCGCTTGGCGACTTCGATGACATGATCGCTGCGGCTCACGCGCGTGGCATCAAGGTCATCGTCGACATCGTGCCCAACCATTCATCCAACCAGCACCCCTGGTTCAAAGCCGCTCTTGCCGCCGGTCCCGGATCGCCCGAGCGCGCCCGTTATATCTTCCGCGATGGTCGCGGCGAGCATGGCGAGCTGCCTCCCACCAATTGGAATGCCAACTTTGGCGGCCCCGCCTGGACGCGTGTTGCGGACGGTCAGTGGTATCTGCACATGTTTACGCCCGAGCAGCCGGACTTTGACTGGTCATGCCCTGAGGTTCACGCGCTCTTTTGCGACGTCCTGGCGTTTTGGAGCGATCGAGGTGTCGACGGCTTTCGCATTGATGTGGCGCAGGGTCTCGCCAAGGATCTCGACCGCGATGACCTCGACCGGTGGCATCTCGCCGAGGGCGATGACATGGTTGACGACGGCACCCATCCGCTGTGGGACCGCAATGAGGTCCACGAGATCTATCGCGAGTGGCGCCGCGTGTTCGACCGCTATAATCCGCCGCGCAGTGCCGTTGCCGAGGCGTGGGTGCTGCCCGAGCGCCAGTATCTCTACGCGCGTCCCAGCGAGCTTGGCCAGACATTCAACTTTGAGTTTGCCAAGGCCACTTGGACCTATGATGACATGCACACTGCAATCGAGAAGGGCTTGAAGGCAGCCGTCGAATCCGATTCCGCCTCGACCTGGGTACTCTCCAACCACGACGTGCCGCGCGTGGCGACACGCTATGCCCTGCCGCAAATCAAGGCGACGCGCTACCACCAGATTGCGCTCGACTGGCTCTTACGCGACGGGTCGTCTTATGACGAGGACCGTGAACTCGGCGAGCGCCGCGCGCGGGCGGCCCTTTTGCTTGAACTGGCGCTTCCGGGCTCGGCATACGTGTATCAGGGTGAGGAGCTCGGCCTTTTTGAGGTGGCTGATATCCCGTGGGCTGCACTCGAAGACCCTACTGCGACCAATACGCACGGACCGAAGCGTGAGAAGGGGCGCGACGGCTGTCGTGTGCCCCTGCCGTGGGTGGCGGCGGACGATCCCGCGCATGGCGGATCGTTTGGGTTTTCGCCGGCAGACGCCGATGCGGCGCCCCATCTGCCGCAGCCTGCATGGTTTTCCGATTATGCTGCCGATAAGGAAGAAGCGGACCCGACATCGATGCTTGCGCTCTATCGTGACGCCCTCTGGCTGCGGCGCAAGCTGCGCGGGTGCGCCAACGATCTTGCGTGGCTCGATCTTGACGGGCGCACCGGTCTTGCGGATGGTGCCGAGGGCGCTGAGGGCGGCGTCATCGCCTATCGCCGCGATAACGGCTGGACGTGTGTGACGAACTTCGGTGCAGCACCCGTGGAGCTGCCGGCGGGCAGGGTCCTGCTCACCTCATCACCGCTTTCAGACGGCAGGCTCGCGCAGGACAGCTCTGCCTGGATCATGCTCGGTGATATGTAGGGGCATCTCGCTGCGAGCCTGCGTTTGTTCGCGCCTTTCGTGACGACTGATGCCCTCGCGAGAGCGTCGCAAAACTTTTCAAAAAAAGTTCTTGCATAGGATGCGGGCATCACGTAAGATTAATCCTCGTAAGCGGACATGGCTCAGTTGGTAGAGCACAACCTTGCCAAGGTTGGGGTCGCGGGTTCGAGCCCCGTTGTCCGCTCCATTTGGGCGTTTAGCTCAGGGGGAGAGCGCTTCCCTGACACGGAAGAGGTCAGAAGTTCAAATCTTCTAACGCCCACCAAATGTTCGCAGCTCAGAGGCTATGTCCTCTGAGCTGTTTTGTTTTGCTACCAAGCACGCCGTCAAATATGCCAGCAAATATTGATCCAAGGTCCCCGTAGAGGTGCCGGCAGGTTGCATACGTCCTGGCCGACCGTGACCGCAACATGTTGGTCAAGCATAATCTTTTGGATTCTTTTGGCGTGAGCGGCTTGGTTTTGGTAGGATTTGTCAGCGGCTTGACTAAGGGGGTTTTATAACTGCCATGCAGGTAGCCGTGTTGGTAACGTTTTACCGACTTGCCAAGAACCCCTCATAATTAATGCGTCTGCAAAATGGCTAATTGCTTTGACCTGCTGAAACACTATATGTTGTGTTTGACCTAAAAAAAGAATACAGGATATAGATGCCTCTTTGTCGTATGATAGATGGCGGACAGAGAACGAGGACCTTATTCGCCCCATTTGGATGGATCTTCGAGCCCCTTGATTGGCTGCGAGGATTGTCCGCATGAGGGCCTATGGTTTTCGAAAACACAGATTGCGCGACGGCGCCGCAAGACAGGGGCAAGCCCTGCCGGGCATCGTTTGGCTCTGAAGCGCAATACGATTTCGACGCGAAAGAGGCAAGAGGATGAAGATCATCAAGCGCAGCGGCACCGAGGTTGTCTTTGACATCGATAAGATTGTCAATGCCATCCGCGCCGCAAACTTGGAGGTCGAGGAGAGCTCTCGTCTTACCGACCGCCAGGTGGTTTACGCGGCACAAAACGTCGCCGAGGCATGCGAGAACGCGGGCCACACCGTGTCGGTCGAGGAGATTCAGGATCTGGTCGAGGACGAGATTATGCGTCTCGACTGCTACGAGGTCGCTCGCCATTACATCATCTATCGCTATGTTCAGAGCCTGAAGCGCCAGAAGAACACGACCGACGACAAGATTCTGTCGCTGATTGAGTGCAACAACGAAGAGGTCAAGCAGGAGAACTCCAACAAGAACCCGACCGTCAATTCCGTTCAGCGTGACTACATGGCCGGCGAGATCTCCAAGGACCTGACCCAGCGTGTGCTGCTGCCCCAGGAGATTGTGGATGCCCATAATGAGGGCTTGATCCATTTCCACGATTCGGATTACTTTGCCCAGCACATGCACAACTGCGATCTGGTGAACCTGGAGGACATGCTCCAGAACGGCACTGTTATTTCGGGCACGCTGATCGAGAAGCCGCACAGCTTCTCGACTGCCTGCAACATCGCGACGCAGATCATCGCTCAGGTTGCTTCCTCCCAGTACGGTGGCCAGTCGATTTCGCTGACCCATCTTGCCCCGTTCGTCGAGGTGAGCCGTCAAAAGATTCGCGGCGAGGTCGCTCGCGAGCTCGAGGAGCTCGGTGTCTCTGCGTCTGCCGAGAAGGTCCGTGAGGTCGTTGAGGACCGTCTGCGTGACGAGATCCGTCGCGGCGTCCAGACGATTCAGTATCAGGTCGTGACCCTTATGACCACCAATGGCCAGGCGCCGTTCGTGACGGTCTTTATGTATCTTAACGAGGCCCGTACGCCTCAGGAGAAGCACGACCTTGCCATGATTGTGGAGGAGACGCTTCGCCAGCGCTACGAGGGCGTTAAGAACGAGGCCGGCGTATGGATCACCCCGGCATTCCCCAAGCTTATCTATGTACTCGAGGATGATAACGTTCACGAGGATTCCCCGTACTTCTACCTGACCCAGCTGGCTGCCAAGTGCACTGCCAAGCGCATGGTGCCCGATTACATCTCCGAGAAAAAGATGCGCGAGCTCAAGCTGTCGAAGGGCGAGACCGCGGGTAACGGCGACTGCTATACCTGCATGGGCTGCCGCAGCTTCTTGACGCCCGACCGCTCGGGCAACGGCTTTAACAACGTTGCCAACGCGCTGAACTACGACCCGAACAAGCCCAAGTACTATGGTCGCTTTAACCAGGGCGTCGTGACCATCAACCTGCCCGATGTCGCGCTGAGCTCGCACCAGGATATGGACAAGTTCTGGAAGATCTTCGACGAGCGCCTTGAGCTGTGCCACCGCGCCCTGCTGTGCCGTCATGAGCGTCTGATGGGTACGCTTTCTGACGCCGCACCGATTCTTTGGCAGTACGGCGCCCTCGCTCGTCTGAAGAAGGGCGAGACGATCGACAAGCTGCTCGTGGGCGGTTACTCCACCATTAGTCTGGGTTATGCCGGCCTGTACGAGTGCGTCAAGTACATGACGGGCCACAGCCACACCGAGAAGGAGGGCACGCCGTTTGCCATGGCCGTCATGCAGCGCATGAACGACAAGTGCGCGGAGTGGAAGGCCGAAAGCGATATTGACTTCTCGCTGTACGGTACCCCGCTTGAGTCGACGACCTACAAGTTCGCCAAGTGCCTGCAGCGTCGTTTTGGCATCATCCCGGGCGTGACGGACAAGGGCTACATCACCAACAGCTACCACGTCCACGTGTCCGAGGAGATCGACGCATTCGACAAGCTCAAGTTCGAGGGTATGTTCCAGCAGCTTTCGCCGGGCGGTGCCATCTCCTACGTCGAGGTTCCCAACATGCAGGACAACCTCAAGGCTGTCATTCGCGTGATGCAGTACATCTATGACAACATCATGTACGCCGAGCTCAACACCAAGAGCGATTATTGCCAGGTGTGCGGCTACGACGGCGAGATCAAGATTGTCGAGGATGACGGCAAGCTGGTGTGGGAGTGCCCCAACTGCGGCAACCGCGATCAGGAGAAGATGAACGTCGCCCGTCGTACGTGCGGCTACATCGGTACCCAATTCTGGAACCAGGGTCGAACCGAGGAGATCCGCGACCGCGTGCTGCATCTCTAATAACCATCCCAGGCCGCCCCGTAGCGAGGCCCCGGACCTTTACTCGCTATTTCGGACAGTCCTGGCTCACGACGGAGGCGCCACTGGCGCCTCCTGTTCGTGCGGAACTCATATCGAGCAAAGGTCCGGGGCCTCGCTACGGGGCGGCCAAGTTGACGTAGCTGAGATGCAGCTCGCGGTCTGCTCACTCCTCGAAGTTTTTAGCGGAAATAATTCGAGCTGCAGCAGCGATTGATTTGCAATGGCGGTTGAGCTGCAACAAAGTTTTTATTGGACCTCGAACCCTATACTCGATGTTCGCTTCGTTCATTGAGTTACCCTTTGCATGAGGCCGGGACATATCGTCCCGCCCGCAGTTTCGCAGGCCGAAGGCCGAGAATGTTTGAGGACGGGATGATATGTCCCGGCCTCCCGGGAGAGTTACCTATGAACTACGCGAACATTAAGTATTTCGACATTGCTGATGGGGAAGGCGTTCGTACTTCTCTGTTTGTGAGCGGGTGCCGTCGCGGGTGCAAGAATTGCTTTAACTCCGTCGCGTGGGACTTTGCCGCGGGTGAAACGTTCGATCGTGCCGTCGAGGACAAGATTATCGAGAGCCTCGACCATCCCTTTATCGATGGCCTGACGATTCTGGGCGGCGAGCCTATGGAGCCCGAGAATCAGGTGGGGCTCGTTGACTTTATCGAACGCGTGCGTGCGGCCTATCCCGCGGGGTCGGGCAAGACCATTTGGTGCTTTACCGGCGACGTGCTCGAGGAGCTTATGCCGGGCGGTCGCCATCATACCGAGGTGACGAACCGTATCCTGGCCTGCCTCGACATGTTGGTGGACGGCCCGTTCGTTCAGGATTTGTACGATATCTCGTTGCGCTTTAGGGGCTCGAGCAATCAGCGCGTGATTGATATGAACGCCACGCGCGACCGCGCTGTGCGTGAGGGCGTTGCGCTTTGCGACGCTGTGGAGCTTTGGCGGGACGATCCAGTCTATTCGACCCATACTATGTAGCTTGTGGCCGATGCCAAAGGGCGTGGTACCATAGCGCGAACGCAAAATCGGAAAAGTGAGGCCCAGATGGTCGATCAGGAAAAAGTCGAGGCCGCCATTAAGCTGTTGCTTGAGGGCATAGGCGAGGACCCAACTCGTGAGGGCCTGCTGGAGACCCCGGCGCGCGTTGCCCGTATGTATGGTGAGATCGCCGGCGGTATGGACCAGAGTGCCGAGGAGCACCTGTCCAAAACCTTTGCCGTCGCTTCGAACGATTTGGTTATCGAGCGCGACATCACGTTCTACTCGCTGTGCGAACATCATCTACTGCCGTTTTATGGCAAGGCCGCCATTGGTTATATCCCTAACGGTCGCGTGGCAGGTCTGTCTAAGCTTGCCCGCACGGTTGAGGTTTATGCCCGCCGTCTGCAGCTGCAGGAGCAGCTGTGTGCGCAGGTTGCCGACGCTCTCATGGATTATCTCGCTCCCCAAGGAGCGATCGTACTGATGGAAGCCGAGCATATGTGCATGACGATGCGTGGCGTGCAAAAGCCTGGTGCCAAGACCGTAACGCTCGCTCGACGCGGCGTCTTTGAGACCGATCCCGCGCTCGAGGAGCGGTTCTTTAGGATGCTGGGCCGTTAGCATGAGGGTCGTCAACGACTTTACATCGAAGACCGACGAGGGGACGTCGCGTCGCGGCTTTATGGCTTCGGGCCTGGCCCCCTTTGGTGCCATGCCTCGTATTGATTACATTTGTGCCAACGGGCTGTTCCGGCGGCACCTGGGCAACATTGCACAGTTGGAATCGGGGCGCATCTTCTGCCGCCATGGTATTGACCATCTTCTCGATGTCGCTCGCATTATGTGGATCAAGAATCTCGAGGAACAGCTCGAATTTGACCGCGAGGTCATCTACGCCACGGCACTTCTTCACGATATCGGCAAAGATGAACAGTATGAATCGGGTATATCTCATGATGTTGCAAGCGAACGCGTCGCTGATGCGATTCTCGGCGGCATGCCCGATGACGTGGCGTTTGAGCCGGCCGATGCCGCAGCCATTAAGACGGCCATTCTGGGCCATCGAAAGCTGCGCGTGAACAGCCAACCGCTTGAGCGCCTGCTCTATGCAGCCGACAAAGCGTCGCGCGCTTGCTTTGCATGCCCCGCGCGCAATGCTTGCAACTGGAGCGATGATAAAAAGAACCTGTCGATTCGCGTGTAGTTAGTTTGCGCGGTCGGGGTCCTAAACGAAGGAGACGATCGCGATGAGCAATAAGAAACTGCCCGAGAATGCAACCAAGACTGAAGGCGCCGAGCTCGCCCGCCGTGGAAGGGGCGAAATATCCACCGCAACGGCGGTACCCCACGTGAGCTATGACGATCTGCGCCATGCCGACCGCATCACTGTTGAAGGTCTTGAGGTCTTTGCTAACCATGGCGTGTATCCCGAAGAGAACGTGCTGGGCCAGAAGTTCATCGTGTCCTTGGTGCTCTATGCCGACCTGCGTGCAGCGGGGGAGCACGATAGCCTGGACGCTTCGATTGACTACGGCTCGGTGTGCCACGATGTCGATGGCTATCTGCGCGAGCATACGTTTAAACTCATCGAGGCGGCAGCCGAGGGTGTGGCCCAGATGCTGCTGCGTCGTTACCCCTTGCTGCTTGGCGTGCGTGTTAAGCTCGATAAGCCTTGGGCTCCCGTCGGTCTTCCCCTGGCAAGCTGCGGCGTCGAGATCGAGCGCGTGCGCTAGTCGACGCTAGAGCTTGTTGAGGGGCGGCTGCTTGAGCCGCTGCGACAGAGCTCTATTGTTGGGACAGTACGTGTCGAGCAGGGCGTGAAACCGCTGATTGTGGCTTGGCTCAAGCAGGTGGACGAGCTCGTGGGCGACAACCATGTCAAGGCACTCGACGGGGTAGGCGGCAAGTTCTCGTGCGATGCGAATGGCGCCGGTTTTGGGCGTGCATGATCCCCAGCGCGTTTTCATGCTGCGCACGGAAACGCGGGAAACGGCGACACCCATTGCGATTTCGTATGCGTGCACCATATCACGCAGCGCCGTGGTGACCTCGGATGCATAGAGCTGGTCGATGCGGGTCTGGAGCTCATCGGACGTCAGGCCGTCGAGGGTTGCGCGCCGCTTGGCCTGTGGGCGTTCGTTCGATTTGTCGGCACCCATAAAACTTGCGAAGGTGGCCTGCTTGGGCCGCGGTGCGGGTGATGCAAAGTTGCGATCGAGCGCATCTTGTACCGTGATGGGCTTGCCCCAAAGTGCAATGATGGACGAGGGGCTGAGCGGCTCTCGCGCCGTCGCCTGACGTTGCTCGCGCTGGGCAAGTCGACCGATAATCCAGGCGCTGTTGCGCTTCACAAACGCTTCGATACGCTCGCGGCTGGCGCCGAGCGGTGCGCTGGCGTGGACCTCACCGCTCGATGTGACGCGCAGGTTGAAGTTTTTGACGCGCTTTTTGGTAACGACGACGGGGATGGGAGTCCCATCCGGTTGGGGTAGGAAAAGCGTAAATTGCTGCGTCAAAAGTGGTCCTTCAGATTGGGGACGGGCCGGCATGTCGATCGTTCGGCATGCCGGCCCGCTCAAGGGATGTGAAATTAATAACGCTCAAAGAAGGCAAGCGCGTTGTCGCTGCAGAGCTTCTGCATCACGGTCTTGCCAAAATGCTTGGAAAGCATGTTCTGGAACTCGGGCATCATGCTGGCATCGGAGAGGAAAGCGGGCACCGTGGCACCGTCCCAGTCGCCGCCGAGCGCGATGACGTCCTCGCCGCCCAGGCCGAGCCAGTGCTCGATATGTGCCGCCAGCTGGTCGAAGGTGACGTCTGCGGCGGTCTTGTCGGTTGCGTCGTTGGATAGGAACTCGCTGCAGTAGTTGAGGCCGACGATGCCGCCCATGTCGCGAATGGTGCGGAACTGGTCGTCGGTGAGGTTGCGCTTGACGCCGCAAACCGCACGGGAGTTGGAGTGGCTGGCGACGAAGGGGCGCGTGGCGTGGGCGACAACCTCGTCAAAGCACTCATCGTTGAGGTGGGAGACGTCGAGTACCATGCCGGCGTGCTCCATCTGCGTAAGTGCCTCGATGCCGGCAGCGGTGAGGCCGGCGTGGGTATCGTGCCCGCTCGCGAGCGGTCCCTGCGCGTTCCAGCTGAGTGACGACATAAGCACGCCCAAGCTCTTGAGCACCTCGATCAGCGCGGGGTCCTCGGCAAAGAACGTGGCGTTTTCGATGGTGTGGATGCAGGCGACCTTGCCATCTTTGAGCGCAGGGCGAATGTCTGCGGCGCTGCGTACGTTGACCATGCGGTCGTGGTTGAGCATTGCCTGGCCGCTCATGTGCGCCATGATCTGCGCCTGGAAGCGCGCGGCGTGGGCGGTGGGAATCTCGTCGGGGACAAACGTGGCGAAGCACTGTGCCCACGGCGTGTTGCCGATCTTTGCGAGCGAGATGGCGCAGGCGTTGCCCTCGATGAGGTCGAAATCCTGCGGATGCGTTTCGTCGCCGGGGAAATAACCGTCGGTGCCGGCGGTAAAGCGCAGGTCGAGATCGAGCGTGGCCCAGCCGATGCGGTCGGCGGTGTCGCAATGTAGGTCAAATACGGGATATGCCATGGTTCCTCCGGTTGCAGCGTTTCTTTGCAAACTGTCATTGAATTGTATGACTAGGGTATAGTTAGCGCCATATGTTCACGGCGGCCTGCGTTGTGCGCCGCCCTTATCACGGAGGTTACCATGTCCAACCAGGGCAAGAAGGTCAAGACCCATTATCGCGGCACGCTCGACGACGGCACGCAGTTCGATAGCTCCTACGATCGCGGCGAGCCTCTGGAGTTCACCTGCGGCGCCGGTCAGATGATCAAGGGCTTCGACGCCGCTGTTGTCGACATGCAGGTGGGCGAGAAGAAGACCGTGCACATTCCTGCTGCCGATGCCTACGGCGAGCACAATCCCGAGATGGTCCTGACCTTCCCGGCCGAGCAGGTTCCCAACATCGAGCAGATTGAGAAGGGCATGAAGCTCTTCCTGTCCACGCCGAGCGGCATGCCTGTCCCCGCCGTCGTCATTGACGTGACGCCCGAGGCCGTGACGCTCGATGCCAACCACGAGCTTGCCGGCAAGGACCTCAACTTTGATATCGAGCTCGTCGAGGTCGAGGGCTAGAGCATGCCTGAACGCTTGGTTTCGACGACATGCTTGGGAAATCTCAACGATCCGTCCTATGAACTCCTGCTCCGCCGGAAGCTGGGCGGCGTCTTTGAAGTTGACGAGCTACTGCTCGATTGGGACCAGGCTGACACGCGCGCGTTTGTGGGTGTGACGGAGCTGGGGCGCACGGTCGATGTTCGGCTGGATGCTGCCGACGGCGGTCGTCTTACCGACGGCGACGTGCTCGCCATCGACCGTTCGGGCATGGTGCCCGTGGCGGTTGTCGTGCGCCTGCGCAGTGCCGAGGTTTATTTGGTCGAAGTCGACCGCATGGACCCGATTGCGCTCGCGCATGCGTGCTGGGAGATCGGCAATATGCACGCGCCGCTTTTCCGAGGCGATTCGGACGAGTATACCGTGCGCATGTATACGCCGGTGCAGCCTGTTTTGGGCCGCATGCTCCGGGGCGCCGAGGGCGTTCGGCTCTCGGTGGTTACCCGTGAACTCGATGCGGACCGGCGCTTTGCGTCGAGTGCGGCGGATGCCGTTGTGAGTATGGCTCCCGACTTTACGATCGTAAAGAAGGCGCGCGGTTAACGTGCGTATAAGTAAGACGGACTTTGAGAGGCAACTATTCAAAGTCCGTCTTACTGTTGATGAGATGCTGTGGGGGAAAGCATATGGGTCTTGAGGGAATCAAGCTGATTGCATGCGATTTGGACGGCACGTTGCTGCATCCGGGGGAGCGCGAGCCGCGTTCCGAGGCCTTTGAGCTCATCGATGAGCTGCATCGTCGCGGTATCGTGTTTATGCCGGCGAGCGGTCGTCAATATGCGAGCTTGCGCTATCTGTTTACCCCGGTGGCCGATGAGCTCGCCTATGTATGCGAGAACGGAGCCCTGGTGATGAGCGAGGGGCGTGCCGTTGTCAAGCGCTCCATGG
The DNA here is from genome assembly GCA_048244295.1 of Collinsella sp. Classification (GTDB taxonomy): domain Bacteria; phylum Actinomycetota; class Coriobacteriia; order Coriobacteriales; family Coriobacteriaceae; genus Collinsella. The sequence goes on along the minus strand of DBFAZJ010000093.1, from coordinate 12,278 downwards.
AGCGTAGCCTTGCTATGGATATCGCGAATGCCGTGGTTGCGTATCCCCATGCCGACGTGACCCTTTCGTGTGAGGGACACCTCTACACCATGAGCGGCAACGATGCGTTCGTCGACCATTTGCGCTATGAGGTCCACTGCGATGTGGCGGTGGTCGACCGCCCCGAGGACATCGACGAGGACGTCATTAAGATTGCCTTCCAGACGCCCGAGGTGAATCAGCCGGCGGCCCTGGAGTATTTCGAGCACCTCTTTAGCGACCGTGTCGACGTGATGACGTCGGGAACCGAATGGACGGACTTTATCGGCTTTGATTCGGGTAAGGGTTCCGCGCTTGCCGATTACGGTCGTGCCCTGGGTATTTCGCCCGATGAGATGATGGCGTTTGGCGACAATGAGAACGATCGCGATATGCTCAACGTCGTGGGCCATCCCTATCTGATGGAGAGCTGCAACCCCACCATGCGCGACATCAACGACCGCGTCCGTTACGTGCGCACGGTCGAAGAAGAGCTGCGTCGTCTACTTGCTGAGTAGACATTTGGGACATGTCTAGAAATCTACTTTTTGCTGCAAAGTGCGGAAAGGTGGATTTTAAGGCATGTTCCAAACATCTACCGGCAGTCGGGGCAGAGACCCTCGAAGATGGTGTAGTGCGACGTGACGTGCCAGCCGATTTGCTCGGACGCCTTGGCGTCGAGCTGGGCATCGAAGGGGAGCGGTACGTCGATGACGCGGCTGCACGAGGTGCAGATGATATGCGCATGCGGCTCGATCGTGCGATCGAAGCGGCTGCCGCCCGGCGTCTTGATGGAGAGGATCTCGCCGGCGTCGGCCAAGAGATTGAGATTGCGGTAGACCGTACCGCGGCTGATTTTGTCATCCTGTGAGCGCACGACGTTGTAGATTTCGTCGGCGGTGGGATGGTTATAGCTTTGGCGCACGGCGTCAAGAACCAGCTTTCGCTGTCTGGTATTCCTTCTCTGCACCGCCATGCGCCTCGCCTCTTTTCTATCAACGGTCGTAGGTAAATGATACCGTATTTAGCACACAATACTAATAATGAGGACTGAAACCGTCTTCATTGGCAAGTGTGGCTCGGGCCTGGGCGTCTACGAGGCGAAAACGCGTTCCCATGCGCTCGTAGGAGGCATGGAGCGCCTCGAGATGAGATAGGATGTCCGCCGGAGCTCCCTGTATCTCCATCTCGACTGAACCGTCTTCCATGTTACGTACCCAGCCGGTGAGGGAGCGCGCCTGTGCGAGGTTGGTGTTGGTGAAGCGGAAACCGACGCCCTGGACCTGCCCCTCCCACCGCAGGAAATAGCGCTGCGGGGCGCCTTGAGTGGCCTCGTCGCTTGCGAGCACAGTAAGCCTGCGGCGCAGCTCGAGCTCGACGTTTGACGGTTTTTGAGGCTCTCGACTGCCGCCGGTGACGCTGGAGAAGAACGTATCGAAGAGGCCCATCGCTATGCCTGCTTGTCTGCGTCGGCCGGGAAGGTTATGCCGGCCTGCTGACGCACGGCATCCATGATGCGCAGTGAGACGAGCGTGACATCGCGGTAGTGGCCAAGCTCGTGACGTCCCGCCGGGGTCTCCCAAATCTCTTCCTTGACGTTATCGATGCCGCCGATGGCGGTGATAAAGTCTGCGAGTTCGTATTCCATGGTGTTGCTCGATTTGGGCAGGTCGAGCACGCGGCCGTTGTCGCTCTGTTCGCGCGGCGCCTCGGTCGCCGAGCCGCGTACGACGTCGCCGCGATAGTCGATGCGGACGTTGCGGGGCGTGGACAGATGGTCAATCTGGATAGTGCCACGCTCGCCTTCGATCTGCGAGGGCAGTAGGTCATTCGTAATTTTGGAGTGCGCGAGCTCGACGGAGATACGGCCACCGCCGTAGCTGGCGAGGATGGAACCGCAGCCATCGATGGGGCCGTGCGTGAGCTGTCGCGTGGTGGGGTCGAGCAGAGTAGCCATGCTCGTAAGGCCGGAGGGCATGCCGAAAATCTCGACCATGGGCTCGACGGTGTAGACGCCAATGTCCATGAGGGAGCCCGATGCCATATTGCAGTCGAAGATATTGGTGGTGCGTCCCGCGAGAATTTCGTTGTAGCGCGAAGAATATTTGCCAAAGCGCAATGAGGCGCGGCGGATGGGGGCGATCTCACCCAGGGCGTCCTCGATGGCGTGGAAAGCGGGGTCATGGAGGGGGCGCATGGCCTCGAGGGCTACGACACCTGCTGCCTCGGCAGCGCGGAAGACTTCCAGCGCCTGCGCTTCGGTGGCGCAGAAGGGCTTCTCGACGATGACGTGCTTGCCGCCGGCGATACAGGCGAGCGCCTGCTCGCAGTGGAGCGCATTGGGGCTGCCGATGTAGACGGCGTCGACGTCGGCAGCGGACGCAAGCTCGTCAAGCGCGGTGAAGTTACGCTCGCCACCATGCTTAGCGGTGAAGGCGGCGCCGCGATCTGCATCGCGCGAGAGCGTGCCCACAAACGCAGCTTGGTCGCTGGCGTTGACGACCTGGATAAAGTCGTCGGTAATCATGGATGTGCCGATGGTCGCTATACGCAGCATGTATCCCCCTCGTGCCGTTCGGTTTACAGGATGAGTGTAGCGCGAGGGGACAGGAAATAGCGTGCGAAAACGCCGTTACAGGTCGCTCTCGTTAAAGCCGGCGTCGATATCGAGGTTGCTGCCGTCGGCCGCCGTGGTGGCAAGCTCGTCGCAGCGCTCGTTGAGCTCATGGCCGGCGTGGCCCTTAACCCAGATGAACTCCACTTTGTGCTTGCTCTTTGCGGTGAGCAGGCGCTCCCACAGATCGCGGTTCTTGACGGGCTGCTTGTTGGCGGTTTTCCATCCGCGCTTTTTCCAGCCGTCGATCCAGTGCTTGTTAAAGGCGTTGACGACGTACTGCGAATCGGAATGGACTTCGACGTCGCAGGGGCGGTTGAGCGCCTCGAGTGCTACGATGACCGCCATGAGCTCCATGCGGTTGTTGGTGGTCTTGGCGTAACCGCGCGAAAGCTCGGAGGTAAAGGTCTTGCCGGCGGGGTTGGTGTATTTGAGCACGGCGCCGTAGCCGCCGCGTCCCGGATTTGATCGGGCCGAGCCGTCGGTATAGATGATGACCTTCACATGGTTCCTTTCGTTGGGTACGTTTCGTGCGAGTGACCATTGTAGCGCCATGCCCGCCGGGGGCTAGCAATCTATGATTTCTACCCCGTCTTCCGACAGTTAGTTGGCATGGATGATGCGGTTGAGCTCATCGAGGTATTGCTGCAAGAGGGGAGAGGGCTTGCGCTCGTCGTGCATGATATAGCCTACGTGCATCGTTGGGGCGTCTGCTAACGGGATCGATGCCATACCCCATTGCATTTCATTGGAGAGGACGCCGGTCGACAGGGTGTAACCGTTCGACGTGATAAGTAAGTTAGTAAGTGTTCCGCGGTCCGAGATTCGTATGTTGCGGTCGCAAGGGATATAGCTAAAAGGTTCCTCGGCGTAATAGAAGGAGTTTGAGGTTCCCTGCTCAAAGCTGTAGCGCGTATAGGGCGTGAGGTCGGCAAGGGACAGCTGAGGGCGGCGTGCGAGCGGGTGGCGCTCGCTAACGAAGACGTGGACCGTCGCGTCGAATAGGGGATGGAAGCTTGCACGGGCATCGGCGAAGGCCTTCTGCAGAACGCGGGCGTTAAAGTCATCCAGATACAGAATGCCGATATCGCTGCGAAACGCACGGACGTCATCAATGATCTGCGATGTGGTGGTCTCGCGCATGATGAACTCGAACTTGCTGTCGCGGCAGTGCTCGACCACGTTGACAAAGGCCTCGACCGAAAAGGCGTAGTGCTGGGCGGAAATGGCGAGGCGGGCTTGCGGGGTGCCGCCGTCCTCGTAGCGTGCCTCGAGCATGTCGGCCTGCTCTACGACCTGGCGCGCATAGCCCAAAAGCTCGGTGCCGTCGTTGGTGAGTGCAACACCGCGGCTAGAGCGCGTAAAGATTTCGATATGAAGTTCCTGCTCTAGGCTTTTGACGGCATTGGAGATATTGGACTGTGCCGTATAGAGGCGCTGGGCTGCGGCGTTGATCGAACCGGACTCTGCAACGGCGATCAAAAAGCGAAGCTGCTGGAGGGTCATCGGCGCCCATCCTTTCGAGTGTTATCTACAAAACCGATAACAGGTTAGCGCTTTTAAGTGATTGACCCGGGGAGACGATGCTCGTACTATTCAAAACACACAAAGGCGGTAGGTAATTAAGCCAACCACGGAACCGGGATGCGAAAGGAGGCCCGCATATGAACTGCTTGCCAAGACGAATGCCGGGCTCCTGTTTGCGCCCGTTGGCGTGATCAGGAGACAGCGACTTATTTCTCTTACTCTTATTACTTTTGTTCGATCAAGGAGATCATCATGAGCCAGTTTATCAACAACCCCGAGCACACCTTTGGTTTCGATACCCTGCAGCTGCACGTTGGCCAGGAGAGCGCCGATCCTGCATCCGACTCCCGCGCCGTGCCTATCTACCAGACCACGAGCTATGTGTTCCGCAACTCCCAGCACGCCGCCGACCGCTTTGGTCTTGCCGACGCCGGTAACATCTACGGCCGTCTGACCAACTCCACCCAGGGCGTCTTCGAGGGCCGTATCGCCGCCCTCGAGGGTGGCGTGGCAGGTCTTGCCGTCGCCTCCGGTGCTGCTGCCATCACCTATACCCTGCAGGCTCTTGCCCAGGCCGGTGACCACGTGGTGGCTCAGAAGACCATCTACGGTGGCTCCTACAACCTGCTGGAGCATACGCTCTCCCAGTTTGGCGTCGAGACCACGTTTGTCGATGCCCATAACCTTGAAGAGGTTGAGGGTGCCATCAGGGACAACACCACGGTCATCTATCTCGAGACACTCGGCAACCCCAACTCCGACATCCCCAACATCGACGCCATCTCCGAGATCGCCAAGAAGCACGGTCTGCCGGTTGTCGTCGATAACACCTTCGGCACCCCGTATCTGTTCCGTCCGCTGGAGCATGGTGCCAACATCGTCGTCCACTCCGCAACCAAGTTCATCGGCGGCCACGGCACCTCGCTGGGCGGTGTGATCGTCGACGGCGGTAACTTCGATTGGAAGGCGAGCGGAAAGTACGCCCAGATCGCTGAGCCCAACCCCTCCTACCACGGTGTTTCGTTTGCCGAGGCTGCCGGTCCCGCCGCCTTCGCAACCTATGTCCGCGCTATCCTGCTGCGTGACGAGGGCGCTTGCATCAGCCCGTTCAACGCCTGGGTCCTGCTCCAGGGCACCGAGACCCTGTCGCTGCGCGTTGACCGTCATGTCGAGAACACCAAGAAAGTCGTTGAGTTCCTGGCTGGTGATAGCCATGTCGCCAAGGTGAACCACCCGAGCCTGTCTGAGCACCCCGATCACGAGCTCTATCAGAAGTACTTCCCCAACGGCGGTGCCTCGATCTTTACCTTTGAGATTAAGGGTGGCCAGGAGGCAGCTTGGAAGTTCATCGACCATCTGCAGGTCTTCTCGCTGCTCGCCAACGTGGCCGACGTCAAGTCGCTCGTCGTGCACCCGGCTACCACCACGCACTCCCAGCTCTCTGCCGAGGAGCTCGCCGAGCAGAACATCACGCCCTCCACGATCCGTCTTTCCATCGGTACCGAGAACGCCGAGGATATCATTTGGGATCTGAAGCAGGCTTTCGCCGCGCTGGACGAGTAAGGCGACTTGTGCAAGGACCCCTTGCGACTCGATAGGTATAACTGCATAAAATGCCTGCTCAAGGCGCCTGTGCGAACAATGGTTGCACAGGCGCCTTTTTTGCATAGAGCGGGTGCAAAAACAGGGTTTTTGACACGCTTTATGCATTCGAGTTGTGGAAAACTCCTGTTGAGAGGATGTGAGTTTTACGCAATTGACGTGCGCCTTTTGAGTAAAACCGCAGGTCGCGATTTGCTCGGGGTACTATGCAGCGCGATCGAATCACACGCAGCTCAAACGCAGCAAAAACGCACTACGGAGGTTTCCAGCTACATGAGGATCGATTCACGAAAACCGAAAGCCGCCGCCCTTTCCGCCGCTCTGACCGTGGCACTTTTGGCGGGCGCCGGTGCAACTGATGCCCACGCGGCAACACTATCCGATACGGTTGGATCTACGCCGTCCGAGACGACGCTGGTACAGCCCGTTGACTATCGCGGCGATGGTTATGGTTCCATGCAGGAGTGGAACGCCTCGATGGAGGCCAAGCGCGATTCCCTTGAGATGCGTGCTCAGATCATCATGAACATGTACGGTGACTATGCCACCGATGACGAGCGCGCTGTACTGCAGAGTTGTATCGACGGTGCGGGCAGTCTTTTGACGATGGAGGAGGTCGACGCGAAGTCGACCGAGCTCGATGAGCTGCGCACTGCACTTGAGGATGCCAAGCGCGAAGCGCTCGAGGTTGCTGCCGCCGAGGCGGAGGCTGCCGAGGCCGCCCAGGCTTCGTACTACAACGCCGGTTACACTCCGTCCTACGCGTCTGCCGCGTCCTACGCGAACGGATCGGGCCTGACGCGCTCTGCGGGTGTCAATAACTACAACGGTCGCCGCGAGACCTATTACAGCAGCAATGTGCTTTATCACTATCGCACGGGCGAATGGACTCAGGATTCTGAGGGCTTCTGGCGCGATTCCGACGGCTATTACGTTGTTGCCGCGGGCGATATGGCCCAGGGCTCGACCTTTACGGGCTCCAAGGGTGATTGCAAGGTCTATGACTCCGGCTGCGCTGCCGGAACCACCGACTACTACACCGGTTGGTAATCTGCCATAAGCAAAATAGGCACATGATGGGCGGACGTCTTTACTGAGCTTTTAGGCAACGTAAAGCCGCCCGTTCTTTATGCGCGTTTGAGTTAACAGAGCCCTTACCGTGGCGGTACGCTGGGCGTATGGATGCGGGGCACACTAGTTCATGAGAAATAAGGTCTTTCTCTTGGAAGAAGTGGTCTTGTGAATGCTCGAGATATTGCCGTTGCCGCCGTCGCGTTGATGCTCGGCTGCCTTGGTCCCACGGTCGCGCTCGTCGCGGGCATGCAGGGGACATGCGGGACTGCTCCTGTCGTGGTCGGCGCGCTGATCGCGGCCGCACTGCTGGGAAGCGCGGGCGTGGTTCTTTGCCGCGACGATGAGGACGAGGTGTCGGGGTCGCAACGCTAACTGTTGTGAGATCGGCCGCCGGTCATAGACGAAGATGAAGGCCGCCGCAGGGGGGAGGTTCCCTTGCGGCGGTTTTGCTGTTAAGGCTGTTGAATGCGGCGCGTCGGCGCTACCAGCTTTTCTCGATATCGCGAATGCGTCGATAGAGCCATTCGTTTTGCGGTGCCTGGATATCGTGTTTGGCTGCGAGGCGGCAGATGGTGCCCGCGAACTCATCAACCTCGGTTTTGCGCCTTGCGATGCGGTCTTGAGCCATCGAGGGCATACCGGCGGGGTCGATTCCCTCGATGAGGTGCACCATTTGCGTCAGGTCTGCCTCGGTCAGCTCAACGCCCTCGGCGTTGGCGACCGCAAGCGTTTCGCGCATGGCGGAAACAAAGCAGCGACGCTGCTCGGAGCCCGGCTCCGTGGCGCTTCCGTAGGTCCCGCCGTAGGCCATGCAGGTTTGGTTGATGCCGTCGTTGAGCATGAGTTTGGCCCACATGCGGTGCGCAATGTCGCGCTCGACGGTATGGGCGATGCCGCAGCGCGTGTAGAGCCCGTCGATAGCGGCGACGGTCGCGGGGTCCGTGCCGGCCGCCGCGCCAAAGCGGATCTCGCCCGCATTGGTAAAGGTGAGCGCGCCGTTGAGGAACACGGCGTCCATGCCCTGGCAGATACCAAGAACGGTATGCTCCCAGCCAAAGCGTTCGGCAATCTTATGCTCGCTCGTAATGCCGTTGCATAGCGAGGCGATGAGCGTGTTGGGTCCCACGACGCGCTCCATAGTCTTGAGTGCTTGGTCGAGACCGGTGGTCTTGACTGTCAGGATGACCAGATCGGCGGGCGTCGCCTCGCTGGCGCGGACGGACGTGAGATCGCAGGGCTTGCCGTTGACAGTGAGCGCATCGCCCGCGTGACGCTCGAAACGGGTGTCATCCATAACGTATTCGACGGCGTCATTGCCGAGGGCCTTGGCAATCATGCTGCCGTAGAGCAGGCCGACGCCGCCCTTGCCGATAAAAGCGACCTTGTTGATCTGCATGTGAATCATCTCCCCATGTAAAAGGCGCCCGCGTAAGGGGCGCCTGATGGATTGTATGCTGCCAGGGTGATTGGTGGGTGCGCGGGGCGGCTGTTATAAAAAAGAAACGTTTGCCTGGACGCTACGCTGCAGGGCAGACCGCAAAGACATGCGCGTGGTCATGCCCGGCTCCTTTCATCGGGCTTTTTGCTGATGTTAAAGCGGTGCCGTGACAGCTCGATTTCTGCTGCGTTACGATACGTTCTCGATTGCGATTCCACGATGTTTCGGCTGCGTGACCATTGTGTTTCGCCTTGCCGGGGCGCTGATGGCGAAGGGAGGGGCCGTGCAATATCGCGTTGACCCCAAAAGCGGCAACCGTATCTCGGCGTTGGGTCTGGGCTGCATGAGGTTTCCCGGTGCGCCGGGACGTCCGGATGCGAAGACAGCCGATGCCATCATTTCCCGTGCGGTGGAGCAGGGGATTAATTATCTGGACACCGCGTATCTCTATCCCGGTAACGAGGCATGCGTGGGCGCCTCGCTTGAGCGCTTGGGGCTGCGTGACCGGGTGTTGCTGGCGACCAAGTTGCCGCATGCTTCGTGCAAGTGCGCGGAGGATTTCGACCGGTTCTTCGATGAGCAACTGCGGCGCCTGCGGACCGACCATATCGACTATTACCTCATGCATAACATTACCTCGCCCGCCCAGTGGGAACGTGTGGTGGCGTTGGGCATTGAGGACTGGATCGCGTGTCAAAAGGCAGCGGGGCGCATTCGCCAGATTGGTTTTTCGTACCACGGCAGCGCGGTGGATTTCCTGACGATGCTTGACGCATATGACTGGGATTTTTGCCAGATACAGTACAACTATGCCGGCGAGCGTTACCAAGCGGGAACGGCAGGACTCATGGCGGCTGCGGAGCGCGGGCTCGCGGTGTTTGTGATGGAGCCGCTGCTGGGCGGGCGTTTAGCGGGCAAGCTGCCGCCACGGGCCCGCGCTGTGCTCGATAGTGCCCGTGACCCGCATTTGCTCACTCCTGCCGCCTGGGGTCTTTCGTGGGTGTGGAATCATCCTCAGGTGACGATGCTGCTTTCGGGTATGACCGATACCGCGCAGGTGGATGAGAATTCGTCACTGGCAGACCTCGCGTTGCCGAATTCGATGACTGCCAACCAGCTCGACACGATCGCGCACGTGCTGGATGAGTTTGAAAAATCGAATCGCGTGCCCTGCACGGGATGCGGCTATTGCATGCCGTGCCCTAAAGGCATCAATATCCCTGGATGTTTTGCCGCCTACAACGCAAGCTATGCGCACAGCTGGTTTACGGGGCTGTCTCAATACTTTACGGCGAGCGCGGTGCGCACAAGCGAGCCCAAGTTGGTGAGCAATTGCGTCAAATGCGGCAAATGCGCGCGGCACTGCCCGCAGCACATCGATATTCCCGAGCGTCTCGACGATGTGCGCCGACGTTTCCAGCCTGGTCCCGTGACGGCGGTGCTTAAGGCCTTCGGCAAAACGCGCTCCTCATGACCCTTTTATAACTTGCGGTGGAATAGTTCCTGTTTGCGGCAGAATAGGGGCCAAACAGGAACTATTTCACCGCAACTGAAGGGGGCTGTCGTGGGCCATCGGGATTCATGTGATGATTTGCGTGAGGTTCGTTGGGGCATTTTGGGTGCCGGACACATTTCTCATCGATTTGCATCGTCGCTCAAGAAGGTCGACGGGGCACGGCTGGTGGCTGCGGCCGGCCGCACTCCTGCACATGTCGAGGAATTTTGCCGAGCGTTTTCGATCGATGCTGCGCATGGCCATGCCTCGGTCGACGATAACGGCGATGCGGCTTATGACGCGCTGATTGCCGACCCCGATGTCGACGCAATCTACTTGGCTCTTCCGCATGGCATGCATACGCGTTGGGCCTGTCGCGCGCTGCGCGCCGGAAAGGCCGTGCTGTGCGAAAAGCCGGCCGTTTTGAGTGAGGAAGAGGCTCTCTCGATTGCCTCCACCTCTCGTGAGCGCGGCGTGCTGTTTATGGAGGCGATGAAGAATCGGTTTTGCCCGATGCGCACTCGCGTGAAGGACTTGCTTGCGTCGGGTGAGCTTGGCCGTATTGTCTCGATTGAAAGCGTGCAAAAGCTCGATTACGGCGAGCCTCCTTCGGGCTATCTGCTTGATTCGTTGCAGGGCGGCTGTCTATATGACATGGGCTGCTATGCGGTCGGTTGGTTTGAGGATTTGCTCGCGGGCGCGTGCGAGGTTTCATCCCGTGAAGTTCGCTGGCGTGACGTATCGGGCGGCCGCGTCGATTGGGCCGACGAGATCCGTATGAGCGTCGGCGGTATACCCATTCATATGGTGTGCGACGGCAAAGCAACATATGAAAGCCGCTTAACGATTGCCTGTGAGCGGGGCTCGTTGGAAATCGAGCGTCTCCATCGCCCCGAGCTCGCCCATGTGAAGTACTCCGACGGGCGAACGCTCGAAATAAATGCCCCGTTTGAGGTCGATGATTTCTACGGCGAAATCCAGCATGCGACGCAGCTCATTCAGGCGGGGAAACTCGAAAGCCCCATCATGTCCCTAGCCGCCACACAGCGCTGTGCGCACATCATCGATGCAATCCGTCTAGCCCTCTAGGACTTGGCGCTGACGCGTAGGGGATCATGACGCCGGCGCCCGTGGTGCCTGGCGGCCCACATCTCTGATGCCCCTTTTATAACTTGCGGTGGAATACGGTCTGTTTGCGCCAAAATAAGGCACCAATAGACCGTATTTCACCGCAACTGATGAGGGGGAGCTGGAGATGCTGACAATCGGATGTCATCTTTCGACGACGAAGGGCTATCGGGCAATGGGGGAGACGGCGTTGTCCATTGGTGCCAATACCTTTGCGTTCTTTACGCGCAACCCGCGCGGTGGCAAGGCAAAAGACCTTGACATGGATGACGTGGCGGCTCTGCGCGAGCTTATGGCGCAAAACGACTTTGGACCGCTGGTGGCGCATGCCCCGTATACCTATAACCCCTGCTCCGCTAAGGAGCGGGCGCGAGAGTTTGCCCTGGAGGCCATGGCCGAGGATCTGCAGCGCATGGAAGCACTGCCCGGCAACTACTACAATTTTCACCCCGGTGCGCATGTGGGACAGGGGGCAGACGCCGGCATTCAGATGATTGTCGACACGCTGTGCCAGGTGATGTTTGAGGGACAGCAGACGACGGTATTGCTCGAGACCATGGCGGGCAAGGGCACCGAGGTGGGCCGTAGCTTTGAAGAACTGGCGTGCATTATCGAGGGCGTTGCCGCCAAGTGCCCAGAGCTGTCCGATAAGCTGGGCGTTTGTTTGGACACCTGCCACGCGAGCGATGCCGGCTACGACATCATCCATGATCTGGACGGCGTACTCGACGAGTTCGACCGCGTGGTGGGTATCGATCGCTTGCATGCCGTACACATCAACGATTCGAAGAACCCTTGTGGCGCCCATAAAGATCGTCACGAGTGCATCGGCAAGGGATACCTTGGCAGCGAGGAATTTGGTGGCGGTATGCAGGTTATGCAGAATATTGTATCGAATGGCCGCTTGCGCGCATTGCCATTCATTTTGGAGACACCGAACGAACTTGCAGGTTATGCGGCTGAAATCAAACTGTTAAGGTCATTGCAGCAGTAATGGCTGCCATAAAGTGGGACGCTCCATTCACGTTATGGGTTTGTTTCAATCAGTTTTCTAATTGCAGATTCTTCCAAGCGGGTGCATAATAACCCTCAATTTTTGCAGACCTCTGAATCACGTGGGGTCATTGGAAGGAGACTGATTATGAAGCTGAAGAAGCTTGGCGCATTTGCCGCCACGGGTGCTATGGCGCTCGCCCTCGCTCTGACGGGCTGCGGCTCGTCCAACGCCACCTCTGGTTCTAATGCCGGTTCCAGCAGCTCTGACGACGCTAAGGTCGAGAAGGTCGACGGCTCCAAGGAGTACGCGCTCGTCAAGGACGGTACGCTGACCGTCGGCACCTCTGCCGAGTACGCTCCGTTTGAGTACAAGGATGACAACGGCG
>DBFAZJ010000092.1:0-2259 GCA_048244295.1 Collinsella sp. | reverse complement strand
TCACCGTCGGGGCCTTCGCCGCGCTCGATGATCTGGATGCCGTCGATCTCGTCCTTCTCGTCCTTCTTTTGAATCAGACCCATATCAGTTACTCCTTGTTAGGAAACATAGTCCGCAATAGAATACGCCCGACAGAGCGCCGGGCGTATTGATTCTCAGGTTATACGCAAACACTTAAGTACTATTTAGGCGTTTGCAGTGTGCATGCCTTAGGCCAGGTGCGCGATAACGGCATCGGCAAAGGCCTGCGTGCCCACAGCACCCTCAACGGAGCCGGTCTGGGCACGACGCACGTCACCGGTAACCTGCTCGCCCTCGTCGAGCGTGGCAGATACGGCGGCGCGAATGCGATTGGCAGCGTCGTTCTCGCCCAGGTGATCGAGCATCATAGCCGCAGACAGAATCTCGGCCGTGGGGTTAGCGATATCCTGGCCAGCGATATCGGGCGCGGAGCCGTGCGTAGCCTCAAAGATGGCGCAATCGGCACCGATGTTGGAGCCGGGGGCCATCCCTAAGCCGCCCACCAGGCCGGCGCACAGGTCGCTCACGATGTCGCCGTACAGGTTGGGCAGCACCAGGACATCGAAGTCGTTGGGGTTCTGGACCAGGCCCATGCAGGTGGCGTCGACAATCTTGTCGTTGAACTCGATATCGGGATAGTTGGCGGCCACCTCGCGCGCCACGCGCAGGAACAGGCCATCGGTCGCCTTCATGATGTTGGCCTTATGCACGGCCGTCACCTTTTTGCGGCCGCAGCGGCGGGCATACTCAAAGGCATACTCCACAATGCGGCGGCTCTTGGCGATGGAGATCGGCTTGATTGAAATGGCGGAATCAGCGGCGAAGGTCTTCTGACCCGAGCGCTCGACGAGCTGCGAGAGCTCCTCGACCTCGGCAGCGCCCTCATCGAACTCGATGCCGGCGTAGAGGTCCTCGGTGTTCTCGCGCACGATGACCAGGTCGACGTCGCGGAAGCGCGAGCCGTCGCCCGACTGCGACAGGCAGGGGCGCACGCAGGCATACAGGTCGAAGTGCTTGCGCAGGGCCACGTTAACGCTGCGGAAACCCGTACCGACCGGCGTGGTGATGGGGCCCTTGATGGCAACCTTGGTCTCGGCGACCGCATCGAGCACGTGCTGGGGCAGTGGCGTGCCAAACTCGTCCATGACGCCGGCGCCGGCCTCCTGGACGTTCCAGTTGATCTGGACACCGGTGGCCTCGACCACGCGGCGCATGGCCTGCGTAATCTCGGGACCGATACCGTCACCGGGGATCAGGACTACATCGTGCGCCATAATCTGTTACTCCTCGTCTTCGGCGTCGTCAGATTTTTTAACGCTAGCACGCTTCTTCTTTTTAGAGAGATCCAGGCCAAAACGTTTAACAAGCATTTCGCAAATCTCGCTCGAACGGGCCTTGAGATAGCTGCCCTTGCCGTTCTCGGCGTCGAACTTAAGGCGCAGCGCAAGCTTCTCGGCGACCTCGGCGTCAATCTCGCCCTGGCCAAACTCGTACAGGCAACCGAGCATGTCGCGATACTCAAGGTCGCCGTGGTAGCACTGGATAGCCTCGTCCAGGATGGGCCAAGCCTCGCGCGAACGCTCGACGCTCGTGGCGCCCCACACGCACAGCAGGCGGAAGGCGGCATAGCGCAGCGTGGAGGAAATCTCGTCGAACAGCGCAGTCTCGGCGCCCTCAAAGGCATCGCCCAGCTGCTCGGGGCAGGTGGTGGCGAGCGCCGCAAGGGCATCGAGGGCCTCCCAGCGGGTCTGAGCCTCGGGGCGGTCAAGTGCCTCGATCAGCGCGGGTACGCAGGGCACGACGCGCTGCGGATCGCGCTCGGCCAACAGATGCAGCACGCGGGCGGCAAACTGGCGGATACGGCGCGTGGGGCAGCCGAGCTCCTTGACCAGGCGGTCGACGGCGTTCTCGTTCTCCTCTGCCAGCTGAAGCTGTGCCAGTTCCTCGTCGGTAAGCTGTTCTTCCTTGTTTTCTGCCATAGTTACCTCTTCTTACTATTTCTTAGCGTGTTTGCCAGCACCCTTGCTGTCATCGGTGACCGAGATGAGCTGTCGGTCGGCTGCACCATTGTGGCGCGCACGGCGACGCTCCTCGGCGTCGCCCGCATCGGCGGCGGCGCGGTGAGCCTTGTTGACGTTAAAGACCTCGTCGTGCTTGCGCCACGGACCGACGGACTCGCCAAAACTCATCTTAAGGCCGGCGATAAAGCCGCCGAGCCAGCCGATCGGCGCAAACTGC
>DBFAZJ010000091.1:0-13930 GCA_048244295.1 Collinsella sp. | reverse complement strand
TTAGAGTGTCCGGACATACGTGTCTCCTATCGGTTTCGACCTAAAGCCCAGCGCAGATGCTCGGGCAATATAAACAAACGTCGTTATGATATACCTACTGGCCTGCGAGATAAACCCCAAAATGAAGGCGTCGTGATGATGACCCCTTTGGTGCAAAGAAACCTGACCCCCAATGCACCAAGTTAGAACCAGAGGAAGTCGCTGCGGGTGACGGTGGCGCCGATGGCGAAGGGCATGCAGGCGATGACCGGATACAGGTAGCGCATGTAAGTCGAGCCGTTGCACGGGCCAATCAGGCACACGGCAAGCACGCCCAACAGCGGCACCCAGATCGCCAGCGCACGCCATGAATGACGACGCAGCAAGTAGACCACCACGGCGATCATGATCCACACATAGGTGGCCGAGCTCATGGTGAGCGAAATAAACGGGATGCGCTGCACCGCCACACGGTACAGATTGATCAGGTGGTCGCACCAGCGCACCACGTTGCTGTTAACCGGATGGAAGTCGAAGTACTTGAGGTTGTCGGGACGCGCCATGATCTCGGCACTACGCGCCGTGCTGTAGACCCAGGCATCGCGCGCGCTCGGATAAAAATAACCATAGTAGTTATTGATAAGCGCCGAAATATAGCACTCGGGATCCTTCTTAAACATCTGAGCCCATACCTCAAAATAGGCATCGATGTCCTCCTGCGAGGCGTACTCGTTAAAGCAGTTCTTGACGGCATCGGACTTGTCGGGGTTGTAACGGCGGCCCAGGTTCTCGTACTTGAGTACGCGATCGATCACGGCACGCTCTTCGTCGGTCACCGAACCGTCGCAAGGGGCCTCCACGATGGTGCCGTCCTCCTTAACCGTAGGGTTGACGCCCGAGTTGAGGCCGTCGTGCTTTTGGACGAAACGAGCGGTCTGCTGAAACGGAATCGAGAGGATTTCGCGCTTGGAGCCGGGCGTAATGTCGTGCGCCGGCATAAACACCTTGGTGAAGTACATATTAGAGGCAAGGCAGAGTGCAAGCACCGCAAGAACTCCCACCCAGCGGAAGCGCGGGATGGCGCCCGAAGGCGCAGCACCAGCCTGCTTGGCTGCACGACGAGCCACATGCGCATCCCATGCGCAAAACGCCGTCGCGATTACGCATGCCGCCAGGGGAAACACCAGGCCGCCGTTGCGCAGAAACGTGGAACCCATGGCGCCCAGAGCGAGCAGCAGCCAGTCGTGGCGCGCAAAGAGCACGGGCCTCTGTTCGCCCGCACGCTCGGCATTGGCATCGCGACGGGGCAGGCCGCAGGCCACGAGCTTCACGGTCTGCACCAACAGCACCAAAAACGCATCGGCAAACAGAACGTCTTTGGTAAGCAGGGCCGCGTAGTTGGAGAACATGGGCATAAACACAAAGAACAGCAAGATCACGCCGCGGACCGGCAGGCTCACGCCCAGCTTGCGCAGCGACGAGATGGAATAGGCCATGCAGGCGGCCGTAATGACAAATTGAGCGCAGGTATAGATGATGAGGCCCGCGTTAGCGCTGTTGAACAGCGAAAGCCCCAGCTGAACGCACGAGCCGATAATGGCCGTGTGCACTACGGGATGATGCCCGTTGAGCAGCACGTTGGGGTTGAGTAGGCGCAGGTAGTCGCTCGTGCCGTTGGGATAGTTGAACCACTGGCGAATCTGCGCGCCCGTATCTCCCATAAAAAGGCCAGGCAGCGAAGCGATGAGCGTGGGCGCCCAGGCGATCATAAGCACCAGAAAGGGTCCGGCAAAGGGATGGACCGAGAGCACGGCGTGAGCCACACGCCATATGCGGCCAAAGTGCGCCTCGGAAAACGGGATGCGTCGGGAGCTCAGCCAATCTAGACACTCAAAGGCAAGGTAGAAGGCAACGATCGCCAGGAGCATCCAGCCCGCGCCGCCAATCCAGGCGCAGATGATGCGAGCTTTGTCGCCAAGGACAATCTCGGCCGAGTCGGTGAGGTCGTAGCTGCGGCCGAACACCATGCAGATGGCGAAGAACAGCGACGGCAGAATGATCGATGGACGCCAGGTATCGCCACGGCCAAAGAACACGTAGCGAAACGGCAAGGTGAGCAGGCAGGCAAGTGCAAGCAGCATGACCGCGTCGGTATGGCCGGCAAACGAGAGGAGCACCTCGTAGCACACGTACAGCATGCCCGAGGCTTTGGGGTCAATCGCCAAGACTGCGTTGCTCGACACCGGGGCAGGATCGATGGAAAACGCCGTGGTCGCCAACAGCGCGAGCAAAAATGCGATGAGCGTCTGCTTGGCGGGGTAGCGCTTAAACCAGACGATGCGGGCAGCGTCGCGCGCAGCCGTTGTGGAGAGATTGGAATCCTTCACAGTCCAAAGAGCCTTTCTAGAAACCTGCCAAATAGGGACAGGTTTATTTTGGCAGGTTTTATCTGGGGAAACGTTATTGTTCTGTCATCGTTGCCCAGCGAACCGCCACAAAGGTGCCTGTCCCCTTTGTGGTGGTCAGGCGTCGAGGTAGATGCGCTGGGGTTGGTTGCGGCGACGAGCAAAGATGATGAGCGCCAGGCCCACGATTACGAGCGGCAGGCTCAGCAGCTGACCCATCGTGATGACGCCACCAAGCAGATAGCCCAGCTGGGCATCGGGCACGCGCACAAACTCAATGAGGAAGCGGACGATGCCGTAACCCATCACAAACACGCCCATAAACGTGCCTTGGGGCAGTAGCGGCTTTTTGCGGCTGAGCACCTGCAGAATGCAAAAGAGCACGATGCCCTCAAGAAATGCCTCGTAGAGCTGGGAGGGGTGACGCGGCATATCGCCCGCAGCCCCGCCAAAGACCACGCCCCATGGCAGATCGGTCGGCTTGCCCCACAGCTCACCGTTGACAAAGTTGGCGCAACGGCCCAGGCACAAGGCCAGCGGCGCGCCTATGACGGCAAGGTCTGCCAAAGTCCAGGCATCGAGCTTATACATGCGGCACACGATGATGCCGCCGATAATGCCGCCCACCAAGCCGCCATGGAAGCTCATGCCGCCCTCGTTGGTGGCAAAAATCTCGAGCGGGTGCGCCCAGTAGTAGCCATCACCATAAAAGACGACGTAGAACAGGCGCGCACCGATAATGAGGCCAAAGACCACGCCGACCACGACACTCGTCAGGTCGTCAATCGTGATGTTAAAGCCCCAGCGACGCTGTGTGCGGTACATGACGACCGCCGTGAGCAGAGCGCCGACCACGTAGGCCAGGCCGTACCAGTAGATGGTGATGGGGCCCGCCGAGATCGCGACAGGATCAAGCATATGGTAGAAGTCGTTGAGCATGTCGACCCTCCTACTCCCTACATACAAATGCGGCCGCGGGCCTTGCGCTCGCAGCCGCATATTTGGGCGTAACGTCTATGCGGAGTATGCCGTCCGCAGCTTTCGCATCTTAGAACGGCGCGTACTCGTCGTACAGGTCGTCGGTCTCACCGGAGGCATTAACCTGCTCGACACGGGTAACGCCGGGCACATGCTCCTTCAGGATGCGCTCAATACCCATGGACAGGGTCAGCGAGCTCATGGGGCAGCCGGCGCAAGCGCCCTGCAGCTCCAGTTTGACGACGCCCTCGTCGTCAACGCCCACATACTCCATATCGCCGCCGTCGGCCTGCAGGTTGGGGCGAATCTCTTCAAGAACCTTCTTAAGCAGCTCTTCGTTAATAGCCACAGGGGCTCCTTTCTCACAATTACGCGGGCGCGCCCGCGGACAGAAGCTATGTTACTACAGCCATGTACCCGCTCACGAGCCGTCCATGCGCGCAGACGCGACTTTCACGAGTAGTCAATTTGGGACGGGGCTCTTTTAGCTGCTTTTGCCGCCAGCTGGCGTTGCCACGCGCTACTGCTGAGCCTGCCCCTCGGTGCCGATGTGAACATCGACGATAACCTGGCGGTAGCTGATACCACAGGAGTCGAGGATGCGGCGGCTGATGCGTCCATCATCGGTGTCGGCGTACTTGTTGTCCAGGTAGACAACCTCGCCCACACCCACCTGCGCCAAAATCTTGGCGCAGTCGTGGCACGGGAACAGCGTAACGTAGACCGTGGAACCCTCGAGATCCTTGAGCGAGCCACGGTAGTTGAGCACGGCGTTGGCCTCGGCATGGACCACGTAGTTGTGCTTGTCCTGCAGCGGGTCGTCGCTCGTACCCCACGGGAAAAAGTCGTCGTTGAGCGCCGAGGGTGTACCGTTGTAGCCCACCGAAAGGATACGGTGGTTGGTGCTGGCGATGCACGCACCCACCTGCGTGTTGGGGTCCTTGCTGCGGCGCTGCGCGGCAATGGCCACGCTCATAAAGAACTCATCCCAGCTAATAACGTCGCGGCGCTTGCCCGACGCGGTTTGATGAAGATCGTCCGACATGGCAGACACCTCCGTAATCGCAATAGTTTGACCCATTGTAGCAGGTGAAAGGTGGGGGCGTTTGTCCCACCGGCGCCCTCACTTTTACACGCGGCGGGGCTTTTGGTTGATACGGTAGAGCTCGGCGAGACCCCGCAGCGTCAGTGCGTCGTCTACCGTCAGGCTGTGACCGACCAGCGACGCGAGTGCCTCGGCATCGTCGCCGGTAATGACGATGGGCACATCGCCCTCCCCCGCGGCCTTGGTCGCGCGCATCTCGGCAAGCACCATGTCGAGCATACCGTCGATGCGGGCCACCTCGCCCAAGACCACGCCCGAGCGCATCGCCTCGCGCGTGTTACGGCCGATGACATGCGTGGGTGCCGAGGGCTCAACCTGGGGTAGGCGCGCCGCAGCGGCCGAGAGCGAGCGGGCGCCGAGCGCCAGACCCGGCGCGATGACGCCGCCCACAAAGGTACCGCGCGCGTCGATGACCTCAATATTGGTCGTGGTACCCAAGTCGATCACGATACAGGGAGAGCCGTAGACGGCGCGTGCCGCCACGGCATCGGCGATGCGGTCGGGGCCGATCTCGGCCGGGTCGTCGTAGTGCACGGGCATGCCGGTCTTGAGGCCCGGCCCCACGGTGAGCACGCGCCCCGTACAAGTGCGGGAAAGCGCCGTCTTCCACGGGCGCTCGAGCGCCGGCACCACGCAACTCAGCACTGCGGCTGCGGGCACAAGCGCACCCGGCACGCCCGCATCGGCGGCAAGCGCGCCCATGACCCGCACAAGTCGCATGCGCGCTTCGTCTGCTGTGATGCTCGGCGGCGTGGTGATCTCGCACGTCGCGAGCGGGCACTCCTGCGCCGCGGCCGAATCCTCGGCAAACAGGCCAAAGCGAATGAACGTGTTGCCCACGTCGACCGTCAATATATATGCGCATCCATTAAGCATCGTCAGCGCTCCTTTCGTCTGCCCAGCAGTATATCGCCTACCTAAACCAGCCATCCCAAAATGACTACCTTGCCGCTATACTGGTGCGCGGTCGTTTGCGAGCTCACGCGGCGGCCCTTGGTAACCCGACTTCCCGCGCCGTATCCGTAGCGGCGCTCCCGGGGGAAGCGGATATACGCAAAGGAGTTCTATATGAGCAATCCCTCGAACCGCGTCTCGATGCGCGGGCAACTCACGCTGCGCGGCGTCGTCATCGGCGTCCTTGGCTGCGTGATTATCACGGCAAGCTCGGCCTACACCGCCCTCAAGATGGGCGCTCTCCCCTGGCCGATTGTCTTCGCTGCCGTCATCTCGCTGTTCTTCCTTAAGCTCATGGGCAACGCCAGTCTCAACGAGGCCAACGTCACCCACACCATCATGTCCGCAGGCGCCATGGTCGCCGGCGGTCTGGCGTTTACCATCCCGGGCGCCTGGATGCTGGGCTATGCCGACCAGATCAGCTGGCTCGACATGTTTATCGTGGCACTCGCCGGCACCATCCTGGGCCTGCTGGCCACCGCGCTCATCCACCGTCACTTTATCGTGGACGCCGCGCTTGAGTTCCCCACCGGCAACGCCGCAGCTCAGACCTTGCGCGCGACCGAGGCTGGCGGCAAAACCGGCAAGCAGCTCTTTGGCTCCATGGCCATCGCAGGCATCTACAGCGTGCTTCGCGACGCCCTGGGCGTGGTGCCCAGCATGCTATGCACGCTCAACATCCCCGGCGTGACCTTTGGTATCTACAACTCGCCCATGCTGCTCTCCGTCGGCTTCCTCGTGGGCTTCGCCCCGGTCGCCTTCTGGTTTGCCGGCGCGCTGCTGGGCAACTTTGGCATCATCGTGGGCGGCACCGCTGCCGGTCTGTTCGACGTTGTGACTGCGCAGGGCATTGTTAAGTCCCTGGGTATGGGCCTCATGATGGGCTTTGGCGTCGCCGTTGTCCTCAAGGACATCCTGCCGCAGGTCGCCGGCATCGTCCGCGGTCTTGCCGCCGACAGCTCCACCGACACCGACGAGCAGTCGCTCATCTCGGGCTCCCTTAAGCTCGACGCCGGCATCATCGGCCTGGGCGCTGCCGCCATCGCCGTGATCATCGCCATCGCGCTCGACCTTGGCCCCGTTCCGGCCGTCATCGTCACGTTGTTCACCTTTGTCACCACCATCATGAGCGCGCAGAGCTGCGGCCAGACGGGTATCGACCCCATGGAGATCTTTGGCCTCATCGTTATGCTCATCGTGGCTGCCTTCGCACAGATCGCTCAGGTCAAGCTGTTCTTTATCGCCGGCATCGTTGCCGTGGCGTGCGGCCTTGCGGGCGACGTCATGAACGACTTTAAGGCCGGCGCCGTGCTGGGCACCAACCCGCGTGCGCAATGGATCGGCCAGGCCATCGGCGGCATCGTGGGCGCCCTGGTCGCCGCAGCCGTCATGGTCGCGCTCGTCACCGCCTATGGCCCGGACGCCTTTGGCCCCGACAAGAGCTTTGTTGCCGCGCAGGCAAGCGTCGTCGCCACCATGGTCTCGGGCATCCCGAGCGTGTCGTGGTTCGTTGGCGGCTTTATCGCCGGCATCGTCATGTACTGGCTCGGCATTCCGGCCATGATGATCGGCCTGGGCGTGTACCTGCCCTTCTACATGTCGCTCACGGCCTTCTTGGGCTCCTGCGTCAAACTCGCCTACGACAAGTGGTCCGCCCACCGCGACGCCACCGCCGGTCTTTCTGACGAGGAGAGGGCTGCCAAGGACGCCGCCTTCCAAGAGCAGGGCCTGGTTGTCGCCAGCGGCCTGCTCGGCGGCGAGTCCATCGTCGGCGTTATCCTGGCGTTTGTCTCCGTGGGTCTGAGTCTGCTGGGCTAAGTCGAGCAGCTGCTCGACAGCAACCATATTGCCTACGATTTGCCCGGTCGGTAGCTTTCGCGGCTACCGACCGGACTTTTTGATATCGAAACAAAGAAAGGCCGGCGCGCTGCGTTTAACAGCGCGCCGGCCTTATCGGTTAAGCTATCGAAACGTTCCTGCTGTGAACCGAAGTTCGTTGCAGAATCTACGCTCGAAACGCTACATCTGCTTGCGACGACGATCAGCCAACGTCACGCCCGCGGCAACGAGCGTAATGCCACCGATGACGAACACCTCGCCCGCAAGTGCGGAGTCATCACCAGTCTGGGCGAGCGCGGCTGGCGCGGCCTGTTTCTTGGCAACGGGAACCTCTGCAGCAGCCTGCGCAACCTGAGGCTTGGCCTGCGGCTCAGCCTTGGGATGATACTTGTCGTACTCGGCCTGAGCGGCAGCCAAGGCATCCTTGGCATCGCCAAGCTCGGCCAGTGCAGCGGCATAGGCGTCGTTGGCATCGGACAGCTTGGCATCGGCATCGCTCAGAGCAGCCTTGAGACCAGCAGCGGCATCAACGGCGGCCTTATAGCGAGCGTAGGCAGCGTTCAGCTTGACCAGCTTCTCGTTACCCGTCGTGCCCGCGGCAAGGGATGCCTTGTGGTCGACAGCCTCAAGATCGGCCTTGAGCGCCTCGTCGTTGGCAAGCTCTGCCTTGGCCTTGAAGATATCGAGGTTCGCATCGACGACGGCTTCGTTGGCGGCCTCGAGCTGCTTCTGAGCATCGGCGACACCGGCGACGGCAGCGTCATAGGCGACCTTGGCGTCGTCGACCGCTTTCTGGGCGCCGGCGAAGCGCTCGAAGGCCTTGTTCGCGGTGGCCAGTTCGCCCTCGGCAGCCTTGGCCTTGGCCTGCGCGTCGGACACAGCCTGCGCCTTGGCGGCAACCGCTTGCTTGGCGTCCGAAAGAGCAGTCGCGGCCTGGACATCTGCGGCCTGGGCCTTGTCTACACCAGCCTGGGCGGCATCGTCGGCCTTCTTTGCCTCGTCAAGCGTGCCCTGCTTGTTCGCAAGGTCCGCCTGGGCGGCATCGCGCTTGGCAGTAAGGTCCTTGACCGAAGCGGTGGCGTTGTCATAAGCCTCGTTGGCCTTGTCGGATTTTGCCTTGGCAGCATCGCAGGCGCTGCGAGCCTTCGCCTTGTGAGCAGCGGCATCGGCTGCCTTCTTCTTGCTGTCAGCAAGCGTGGCGTTTGCCTTGTCGAGGGCCGCCTGGGCAGTAGCGGCCTCGCTCTTGGCGGCGTCGAGCTTGGTCTTGGGCGTCTTGACGTCGATACCCTTGAGTTTGGCTTCGGCGGCGTCGTATGCCGTCTTCGCGGCGGCGGTGCCGGACTTAGCCTTCTCGTACTCGCCCTTGGCGGTGTTCATGTTCGTGTCGGCCGCGGTATAGGCATCGCGAGCGCTTTCTTGCTTATCCAATGCGTTAGAATAAGCCGTTCCAGCAGTCCCGAAGTTCTTCTGCGCCTCTGCCAGCTTATTCTGAAGCTGCTTTAGCTGCTCCTTTTGCTCCTGCGTGCCGCCTGCATTGTAGGCGGATTCGATGTAGTCGTTGACGAGCTTCTTGAACTCGGAGACAGTGAAATCCTTCTGCCCCGTGCTCCCGCTATAGTCGAAAACGGTTACCTCGGAATCGGTATTCTTACCGCTACCGGTCGCGATGCCGATAGCCTTCGCGCCGGCATCGATGATGTTTAGATAGTGCCCGCACTCATGGTAGATGCTGTTGTAGTGCTGGTAGATATAGTAGGAATCATATCGATGGCTTCCAAGTGCGTCACCATACTGCTCGACGTACTTATCGAACGCCTTTTTCTCCTGGGTGTAGAGACCGGTATATGGCCAGCCAAGCGTATCCTCGGTCTCGCCTCCGGTGTATGCCCCGCCGCCGCCTGCAAGGTTCTCACCTTGATCGAAATAGCAGTTCGAGTGCCCCCAGATATTCGATGAATATGATGTATTGAGGGCGGCTGCCGCAGTCATGCGGAGGCTGACGCTAAGCTCAGACTGACCGTTCGCCTTGCGGAGGTTGTTCTGGGTATCGAGATAGGTCAGGGCGTTACGCATCTGCTCCAAGGAGAGCGGATTGGTGTCGCGAGACATGTCCTGATCGACGTAACTATCATACCAGCTCTGTTTATCTGTCGTCCCCATGAGCATCGACGCGGCAGTGCTTGCATTCGACTTCTGCGTGGCTGTGAACTGGCTGCCGCCAATGATGTAGTTCAAGAAGCCGAACATACCCTGGTTGATGACATTCTGGTCTACGGTCATGTGCGACTTGAGGTCGGCAATCTGCTGGTTGAGCTTCTCGACCTCGGCGTTTGCGGCGTCGTATGCATTGTGTGCGTCGGTTACTTCAGCACGAGCCTGATCGAACTCGTTGCTCTTCTGCTGGCGGACCTCGACGAGTCGGTCGTACTCTGCCTTCTTATCCGCCTCGGTCTGCTGAGCCTGCTCGTATGCCGTCTTCGCAGCGTCACGCTTACTGGCCGCGTCCTTGTACTCCTTGTTTGCAGCATCGTATGCAGACTGGGCAGATGCC
The DNA here is from genome assembly GCA_048244295.1 of Collinsella sp. Taxonomy (GTDB): domain Bacteria; phylum Actinomycetota; class Coriobacteriia; order Coriobacteriales; family Coriobacteriaceae; genus Collinsella. The sequence goes on along the minus strand of DBFAZJ010000091.1, from coordinate 4,119 downwards.
ACGGCAGCGTTGGCGGCGTTGGCCTTCTCCTGCGCGGCGGTGGCGGTATTCTGGGCCGCCTGCAGGTTCGCCTGGGCGGTAGCGTCGGCATCCGTCGCGGCATTGAGCTCCGCCTGCGCGGTCTTAAGCTCACCAGCGGCGGCCTTCTCGGCGGCCTCAAGCGCACTCAGGTCAACACCCGTACCCGAGACGGCAGCATCGAGCGCGGCCTGCGCCTGGTTGAACTTCTGCTGGGCGTTATCGCGCGCGGTGGTTGCGGCTGCGAGAGCAGCAGCAGTCTCCTGCTTCTTGGCCTGGGCAGTCGTCAAAGCTGCCTCGGTATTCTGCTTTTCCTGCTGGGCACTGGCCTCGGCAGCCTTGGCCTGGTCCAGATTGGCCTGTGCAGTAGTAACGGCCTTATTGGCGTCATCGAGCTTTGCCTGCGCGTCCTCGACGGCCTTCTTGGCGGCCTCGTACTCGTCCATACCCATGGCCTCGAGCTTGGCCTGGGCATCGTCGAGGGCCTTCTTGGCCTCATCCTGCTTTGCCTTGGCGTCCTTGAGCGCCTGGGTCTTATCCTCGACACTCTTGTTGGCCTGTTCGAGCTGATCGTTCAGGTCGCCCAGCTTCTTCTGCTGCTGCTCGGTCTTTTCGACGGCTGCCTTAAGCTCGTCGATCTTCTCCTGAAGCGCGGCTACCTCGGCCTCGTTCTGCTCGGCGGCGTTATCGGTCACGGCCTGCGAGGCCTGATTCTTTTGCTGCTGCGCCTGCTTTTGAGACTGGCCCGCCGCGTCGGCCTTCTTCTGGGCGGCATCGTAGGCGGCCTGAGCGTCCTTGAGCTGCTTTGCCGACTCCTCGGCCAGCTGGGCAGCTGTCTTTGCGACCGCTTGGTTACCGGCGACAACGGTGTTCTCTACAGAACTACCCCCCCCCGAACAGAATCGCCGTTATCGGTTGACGGTGCCGCGATTGCCGCCAGCGGCGACATGAGCGGCTGAGCGATGAGGCCCGCCGTCAAAACGGTTGCGACGGCGCGGTTAGCAACGCCCTTGACGTTGACAGTCTTGGCCCGAGGCCCAAAGTGTTGTGGACTGTAGTTTGCCATGGCTTTCTCCCTTTGACACGGATGTATCCATACGTATCAAACGGTAGCTGTCGATTTTTGAATTCTGTTGCGCAACATTGGCGACCAGCGTATTTTTTGAAATTCACGCTCTCGTGCTTCACAGTTTCGTCACATTTGAAGGAGCTGGTGCATCATATTCTCGCGGGATGGAATTGAGCCTGTGATTTGCATTTGCTCCCGCGTCATCCGCCCTATCGGATTCCGCATCCAACAGACACCCCGCCCGCCACGGTGTAGAGTTAAGACAACGGGCGCGTTGCGCGGACCGCGCTGGAACGAGGTGGACATGGAACTCGACAAACAACAGATCAAGCGACTACGCGAACGCCATCACCGGCGCCACGGCATCCGTCCCGCCCATAGTGAGGCCATGAAGAACGCCACCCGCTTCCTAAAGCGCGCATTCAACATTCGCGAGGGTCGCGCGCCCTACCACGTGATTCGCAAGCGCTTTGTAAACGGGGCACGCCTGACTGGCTCCCACCTATACATCCTCATCATCGCCATGTTAATCGCAAGTATCGGCCTCGATATCGACTCAGACATCGCCATCGTGGGCGCCATGCTCATCTGCCCGCTCATGGGTTCGGTCCTTGCCATGGCATACGGCATCGCCACGCTCGACCGCGAGATTACCGTCGAAGCTGTCGCCAGTCTCGCCCTGCAGATGGCCTTTTGCCTGGTCACGTCCACGCTGTACTTTAAGCTCTCGCCCCTTGACACCACCACGGCCGCCATTATCGACAACTCGACGCCCACCGTCTGGGACCTTGCCGTCGCGCTCGCGGGCGGCTTTGCGGGTGGCCTGGGCAACTCGCGCGATCAGGAACCCGCCACGCTCATCGCCGGCGTGGCCGTGGCGACCGCGCTCATGCCGCCCCTGTGCGCGGCGGGCCATGGTATTGCCATCGCGAGCGGATCGCTGTTCTTCTCGGCCCTCTACGAGTTTGGCATCAACGTCGTCTTTATCGCGCTGGCGGCCGAAGCCGTGCTGCTTATCTTGCGCGTGCCGCTCAAGCGTGACCTGAACGGAGACGGCGTCGTAACGGCCGAGGAAGACGCCGAGATTGACGAGCTGTCGCGCAAGGTGCGCCGCCGCATCATTGTGGGCACGGTGATCTTTGCCATCCCCTGCATCGTTATGACCGCGGGCTCCATTGGCTCGGCGCAGGCCGGCGTGCAGGACGGCTACGGCGTCACCGAGACCACGCGTGAGCTCGCCGCGGTGCTGCCGGGCTTTAAGGATTACACCGTCGCTGTCGAGACCTCGGCTACCGAAGGCGAGGAAGAGGGCATCGTCGAGCGCGAGGTTGTCGCCCACGTGACGACAAGCGAGGCGCTCGGGACGCACGACCGCCGCGTTGCCCGCAAGCTCATCGACCTCAACGTGCCCGAGCTCGATCGCGTGGAGTTTGACGTGAAGTGATGCGGGGCGGGATGAATGCTCGTACGGACGCAAGCTACGACGAGGCACAGACGCGATACGGACACGAGCAAATAGCGGGGTGCAGTTCACACCCGCACCCCGCTCACTGTTTTATTGCCGTGAATCAACTGTCCGGATCGACCTCGCCAGACTCCACTGTAAACGCCGGACCGGTACTCACCAGATAAAAACGGGTCACCCTGGTATCTCTAAATAGGTAGAGCAAGCCCTGATCGCGTCGGCGCGAAATATACGCCACGTGGACCGTACCGAATTCTTCGCCGTTTTCCTTCTTTAATATCAGGATGTTGGGGTCATCCGTACGCTTAAACTGCCCGTCAACGCAGCTGCCGTCTTTGTCGACCAGTTGCCACCGATGGTTATCCTCTTCAAGAAAGGCCAGGGTTTCCCGACTCGTCTTGTCGTCCCGATAGTAACCGTCAATGGCAAACCCTTCGGAAGCGCATTCCTGCATATAGGACGTTTCTCGGCTTATAGCAAACAGCCCCGTAGCGCCCAGGAGCACAGCCAGGCAGACCACTGCAAGGGCTATCGAAATAGCACGGCGACCCATGCTAGCCCAACCGATAGTTGTTTAACGGAGCACGAAACATACCTGGAACCTCCGATATCAGGGGGAACGTCGCCAGCAGGCTGGCGACAACTATATGTTTCTAACATCAAACCATATGGCTGCCACTCGCGGAGGGGGCATCGGCGAACGGCGTGTTTTCATACTCCATTGGTCAAACCTAAGTGCAGTGCTACAGGTTGTACTTGTACACGCGATAGATGTACTTCTCGGCTTCCATCTCGTAGGTGGCGATGGGCAGTCCGCAGCGATCGTACTCGGCAAAGGTCTTGGCCTGACCCGATGCCACGAGCATGCTGTTCGAATTGCCGACGCGCTGCACACTGCTAACGTAGCCCGAGAACGGCACCGCGATCTGGTCTTCGAGCCCGTAGGTGCGTGCCACCTCGTCCACCGTAAAGATGCGCACAAACGAATACGAGCCGCGGCTGTAGTCGGTCACCACCGCGGCGCCCAGCTGGCCCCAGTCGAACTTGGGATAGCTTTCGGCCGCACCAAAGTTGTTGTCGTATAGCAGCACCTGGTAGCGACCAGTCGCGGTCGTCTCGTCGTTTGGCAGATAGGTCACGCTGTGCTGGCCCGCGTTGAGCGAAAAATCGCCCTGAGCTTGCAGCAGCTTTTCCTCAAAGCCCGAACCGGTCCAAAAATCGGGCAAGCCCACGGAAGGCTGTAGCACGGACATTTGCGCACCATATGTCCAGCAAAAACGGGTGGTAGCCGGTACGGCCACCACCCGTTTGTCTCATATCTAGCACATAGCAGGCCAGTTACTTCTTAATGCCGCGTCCCAGACGCTCGGCGACCGATGCAACGGCCTCTTCGCTGGCCGGCCCGCAGCTCACGCAGCCGTCATGGGCACGCATCTGGCCGGTGACCTCGTCCATCGCGAGCGGTGCCACCTTCTCGAGCTTAAAGCCCTTGCCGGCGCGCATGTTTTCCTTGGCCACGCTGATCATAAGCTTAATACGGTTGAGCTGGTTGACCTCGGACGCACCG
>DBFAZJ010000090.1:0-28748 GCA_048244295.1 Collinsella sp. | reverse complement strand
GGGGGTGAGCCTGGCATCGCCGTTGGAGACCTCCTCGATGCCGGCCATGATCTTGAGCAGGGTCGACTTGCCCATACCGTTGGGGCCCACGACGCCGATCTTGGCACCGGGGTAGAAGCTCAGGGTCACGTCGTCAAGGATCACCTTGTCGCCATGGGCTTTACGAGCCTGATACATCTGGTAGATAAACTCTGCCATTTGCCTGTTTTATCCTTTCTACCTGCTGTTTCCCTATTCTTGTTTCGCTTTAGTGGAAACGAAATGAGAAAACCAGCTCTGAAACTTAACGAAAAAGGGGCATGGTTGCCCACACCCCCTAATACTACCTGGGAAAAGTCCCCCTTAACACACTATGAACTGCGTACGCTAGTTTTCCGCAACCTTAACGAGCGGCTCGCTGCGATTTGCGCCACAACAGATACGAGTAGACGTAGACGGCTCCAACCGAACCAAACGCCAGAACCGCAATCACCGCGGCGACGACTTCACTCGAAAGCACGCTGCCTGCCACGCCCATCACAATCAGGCCAATACCCAGCACCATAAAGCAGGCGCCGCCAAAACGCTGAGTACGGCGCCAGTTCTCGGGATCGGCAAGCGCCCAAGGCGTCTTGATACCGAGCGTATAGTTCTGCTTCACACGCGGCAAGTAGTTGCCTACGCCGATGAATAGCAAACCGACAACACCGGAAATCAGCACGTTAACCGAACCGACCGCCGGCACCACGCCCCAGACCGTAAGCTCTCCCAGCCAGCTTATGGCGCACATGAACAAGGTGAAGGCGATTACGAAGCCCTGGTAGAACTTGCCCGAGGTTCGATATGCCTCACCTTTGGGGTCGATGCGCGGCACCACGCAGAACATTGCGAGAAGCGCCAGAGGCAGCACACCGAGCGCAGAGGCCATCCAGCTAGGACCCCAACCGTCGACGGCGCCGTTCGCGCCCCAATGCGTGGGAATCTGCGCAGGCAAGCTCGGCATCACCATGAGGTGCGCTACGACATTGGCGACGCACAGAGCGATCAGCACAATCCACACACGCCGCGATACCCCCGTGGCGTGAATGCCCTTGTTTTCGTTATTCATCCTTATCACCTTCCGTGTTTGTAAAGCCCATAAACCAACCGATCAAGTCCTGCATGACGGTGGTGTTTAAGCTGTATACGATGTTTTGGCCATGGCGCTCGTCGGTCACCAACCCGGCGTTTTTGAGCGTCGCCAAGTGATGGCTCAGCGACGGCTTACTGATATCGAAATGCTCGGCAAGCTCCCCCGCCGTGCAATTGCCCTCGCGCAGCAACTCCAAAATGCGCCGTCGCGTTGGATCGGCAAGCGCCTTAAAACCCTCTCCCGGCATAAGACCTCCTTTCATCATCTCTCATGACGTGCACACTATACTCAATATTTAGATGTTTGTCTAACTATCTAACCGCATTGCTTCAAACCACATCAAAGCAAACGCCATCGCAACCTATGGGCGATTACCTATAATGGCGATAGCTAAAACACGACCTGCTTCCCCATCGGAGGATATTTATGACCGAAACCGCTGCCGCAGCCGCCATCGAGACACGCGACACCAAGCTCGAGATCATCATGGGCCGCGAGGCACTCGATAAGCTCGCCGATGCTACGGTGCTGGTGCTCGGCTGCGGAGGCGTGGGCTCCAACTGCTGCGAGGCACTCGCCCGCGGCGGCATCGGACATTTCGTCATTCTGGATAAGGACGTCATCGCGCCCAGCAATATCAATCGCCAGGCCATCGCCTTTCACAGCACCATCGGAAAGCGCAAGGTTGACGTGATGGAAGCCATGATCCACGACATCAATCCCGCCGCTGCCGTCATCAAGCGAACTGAATACTTGCTGAGCGACAACATCGATGATTTCTTCGCGAGCGTTTTGGAGCAGACGGACGGCAAGCTCGACTACGTCGTCGACGCCATCGACACCATCTCGGCCAAGCTCACCATTGCCAAATATGCTCAGGACCACGACATTCGTTTGGTTAGCTCCATGGGCGGGGCCAACAAGCTCCATCCCGAGTGCCTCCGCTTTGCCGACATCTTCGATACAGTGCGTGACCCCATGAGCCGCATTATGCGCAAAGAATGCAAGAAACGCGGAATCAAGAGCCTGCATGTACTGTTTAGCTGTGAGGAATCGGTTAAGACACAGCCCCGCGACCCTTCCAATATCCACGAGCGTACCGAGCTGGGAACCGCCAGCTTTATGCCGCCCATCATGGGTCAGATGATTGCCGGCGAGGTTATCCGCCAGATCAGTGGGCGCGGCACCGAGCGCGTGCGCGCCGATGGCCAGCGCCTGGACTAGCAGGATGCCCTGCGATGGAACCGCGATTCTTTGACACGCATTGTCACCTTGATTTGATGCTCAGCCCCGATGCTACGGCCAATGAGTCGGCGGCATTGGGTCTGGGGCTCTTTGACTGTGGCATCGACCCATGCGACTTCGAGGCAGCAAAAAAGCGGGCCAGCCGTTACCCAAACATTATCGCGGGCGTCGGCCTCCATCCCTGGTGGCTCGCCGACGGCCGCTGCGGTCCTGCCGAAGTCAATCTGCTTTGCGAAGTTGCTGCCCAAGGGCGCTACATCGGCGAGGTGGGACTCGACTTTTCCACTCGTTTTGCTGGAAGCGAGCCGCTGCAAATACAGGCACTTGACCGGCTCTGCGATACGCTCGTGCAGCATCCTCTTACCGGACGCGTGATATCAATTCATGCCGTTCGTTCGGCAGGAGCCGTACTGGACGTCCTCGAATCGCATGGACTACTCATCCCAAACCCCGACTCCCCCGTTATCATCTTCCACTGGTTTAGCGGTACTTCGGACGAACTCGTCCGCGCGCGCGATGCAGGCTGCTATTTTTCCGTCAACGAACGCATGCTCGCGACCAAGCGCGGTCGCGAATACGCACGACAGATCCCACTCGACCGCCTACTGCTCGAGACCGATTCACCAGCCGAACCAAACACAGAAACAAGCGCACAGTCGCTCATCAGATCGCTCGCATGGACCTCAGAACGCATCGCCTCACTCAAAAACTGTGGCGCAAAGCACATCGAGTCGGCAGTTTTGGCAAATTCACGCTCTGTTTTTAGCCTTCGCTGACCCCTGTGGTCAAAAAATGTCAAATATGAGTACTGTTACCGAAATGGATACATTACTTTGAGCTTTCCGACCACCAGAATGATCTACGATTGTCCATTAACTAACACTTTTACAGTCATTCCTCCTACATTTTCGCAAGTTTAAACCCCTCCAAACGCTTAAATCACGTCTGAAGGGGTCAATTATGCTGCGACTAAATTAGTCACAGTACTCATATTTGGCATTTTTTGACCACCGAGTCACAGGGAGGCACTAATGCAGCTCCCTGAGCCCGCTCGGCTATTCGGAAATCGGCGCCCCGTGGCCCCAAGAGCCTTCCATGCCGCATACGGTCGAGGCAAACCTGGCCGCGAAGTCAAGCGCCCGCTCAATAGCCTCAGAACCATCCTCACCGCGCTTGGCGGAATCGAGATAGCACATCAAAAACGAGGTGAGGAACGAGTCGCCCGCCCCCATGGTGTCCTTCATGTCCGTTACCGGTTTAGCCAGCTGGCGGTAATAACGCTCGCCGTCGTAAGCAATGCAGCCCTCGGCGCCCGCCGTAGCCGACACAAAACGCGGACCCAGGCCCTTCACCCATGCCAGACGCTCGCGAATCTCGTCCTCACTCGCGGCATCCGCCGCACTAAAGAAAGCGAAATCGACGTAGGGCGCAATCTGCTCGTAGTACTCGTCGGTGGAGTCGTCCGAAAAGTCAAAAGAGACCGTGACGCCCGCAGCCTTCAGCTTGGGCAGCTCGCGCTCGGTAAAGCAATAGTTGCCCGAATGAACCACATCGAACTGCTTCATGTACGAAAGGTCAAAGCGATCGAGGACATAACGCGCATCGCCACGGATACCGCCCTCGTTGGAGCCGAGGAAGACACGGTCACCGTCAACGACGGTCACGCGAGCCGCTCCGTTCTCGCCAATCATCTGCTCGCACTTGTCAAGCTCGATACCCTCATCCTCGAGGCTTGCAATGACATGCTCGGCAGCGGCATCATTGCCAAAAATGCCCATGTATGCGGAGCGTGCGGCACCGCATTTCTTGGCATAAACGGCGAAGTTCACCGCATTGCCGCCGGGATACATGGTGTGGATATGCTCGTAGCGATCGACGACGTTGTCGCCAAATCCGAGCGCGTTAACGTTAAATGCCATGGCCTTTGCTCCTTCTAGTACTCGACAACACCCATATAGCGACGGAAATCGGGATCGTGATCAAACACCTTGCCGCGTGCGGCACGCAGCTCGCAGTTCATGGCGTAGAACAGCACCGGGTCCAGATAGGCACGGACGCTCGCCGGCACGGCTTCCATACCGTACTCCTTGGCATCGAGCACCATCAGCGTATCGGTATGCGTCTTAAGGAACGCCAGGGCGCGCTCGTCCATAGCACGGCACTCGCTGGAGCCCATCTGCAGGAAGTAAAAAACGCCATCCTGAGTAGCCTCGAAGGGGCCGTGGAAGTACTCGGCAGAGTGGATGTAGCTGCAGTGCTGCCACTGCATCTCCATAAGAGAGCAGATAGCGAAACCGTAGGTCTGGCTAAAGTTGGGACCGCTGCCCAGAATATAGAAGAACTCGTGCTCCTGGCAAAGCTTGGCAAAGCGATCGCCCAGCTCGGCATTTACCTTCTCGCGTGCCGGGGGAAGAATCTTATCCATCTCGGCGATACCGGCATACATATCGGCAAGATCGGCGTAACCCTCCTGCTGATCGAGCAGCTCTGCCGCAAGCGACAGCGAAATGCCAGCGGGGACCTCGGCCTGCGGCACGCCCTCGCCCCACGGGTAGACCCACGTGGTCCATTTACCGGTGTCGATCTTAGATCCAGCGTTGTCGGTCTGGGCGATCACCGTAGCGCCGGCAGCAAGGGCAATCTCGCAGCCCTCGACGACCTCAGGGGTGTTGCCACTGTGGCTACAAGCGATGACCAGGGACTTCTCGCCCAGACGACGCGGACGCATGATATCGAACTCGCGAGCCGTATAGATATACGAAGTGAAGGTGGTTGCCTCGCGCTGCAGAAGCTCATGGGCCGGGATCAAATCGATCATGGAGCCACCGCAAGCAATCCAGTAGACGCTGTCGAACTTGCCCTTCTCGGCAATTGCCTCTTTGATCAGGTCGTGTGCGTTCATATCCAGTTCCTTTCTTGTTTGGTCCACAATCAATGACGTTGGTTGCGTGGCCGATAGTTGTTTTAGTCAATCAGATATTTCTCGAATGCGGCCATGTTCTTGGCATCTGCCGCCGCCGGGTCATCATAGTAACGACCGTCCGTGATTTCCTGGCCCAGCATGCCGTCGAAACCATGGGCGTTGAGCGTGGCAACGAAGGCGTCCATATCGTGCTTGCCATCGCCCCACACCAGATGGCCATACGGATCACCGTCGATAAAGTGCATCTCGTGAATTGCCCCATCACCAAAGGCGGCAAACCAGTCCTCGAGCGTCTCGCCTGCAACGCCCATCGCGGTTGTATCAACCATGGGCTGTAAGTACGGGCTCGCGACCTCGTCAATCATGCGCTTCGCATCGGAAACCGTCGTCACAAGGTTGCTCTCCTCGGGACGCAGGCTTTCCATCGTAAGCACCAGACCGTGCTCGCCGGCATACTCCGCCAGAATGGACATGTGCTCGCGGCTGCGCTTCCAGGCTTCCTCGCGGTCCTCGTCCCAGTCGCCCCAGCCCGAGTTGACGGACATACGGTCGCACCCAAGTACCTCGGCAAGCTCAATGCCGTGCTTAAAGTACGCCAGGCTGCGCTGTTCATGCAGCGGTTTGCGTGCGCAGTATTGCCAAGGATAGACAACATTCTCGGGGCACAGAGTACGATACCTAAGCCCACGGTCTGCAGCTTTTTTCGCCAGGACCTCAGCCTCAAAGTAGCCCGTATGGTCGAGTGTCACATGCGGCTCCGCACACCACAGCTCAATGGACTCAAAGCCCAAACGCTGCTGCACATCAAGGAAGTAATCGAGCGACCACATGATGTAGTGGATATTCATGCCCGCAATCTGTTCGCGGCGCAGCGTCGGCTTGGATTCAGACATCTTATGCCTCCTTATTTCGATCGAACACGATTTGTCCGTCCGACATCGTCATATCAACCGAAAGATCGCGTGCGTCGCGATAATCGAGGTCGAACACATCCCGATCGAGCACGCAGATATCAGCAAGCTTGCCGACCTCGAGCGTACCCAGCTCGTCTTCGCGCATCAGATCGTACGCGCCCCCGGCAGTCCAAGCACGCAAGAGCTCGACAAGCGTCAGCGCGTTGGCCTCATTCACGGGCAGTCCATCGTCGAAGTATCCGCCGCACGCACTGCAGATTGACTCGCCCAGGCTCGGAATCAGCAGCGGCAAATCCGTACCACAGCACACCGTGCATCCGGAATCTTCCATGCCGCGGCGATTCCAGCTGTGCAAAAGTCGCGTCTTGCCAATTTGTCGACGCATCATCGACAGGCAATCCTCGCGCCGGTCCAGCGTCAGAATCTGCGGATAGACCTCGCAAATTCCACCTAACTTGCCAAACTTGACAAGATCGGTCGGATCAGAGTTCTCGAGATCGGTAATCGCATGGCGGCGAAGCAACCGTCCATGCTCGTCTCGAGGCAGCGAGGCATAGAGCGCCACGGTGCGACGAACGGCGCCATCGCCCTGGCAATGCAAGGAATATCGGAAGCCGTCAGCATCAATTGCGCGCAGCTCGTTCTCAATCAGATCCCACTCGGGCTCCTCGACAACCGTCTTGCCGGCAGCGCCCGCATCGGCCGTGTCCTCATAGGGGTCAATCATCTCGGCAAGCCCCGCCCATACGCCGCGATCGGTCATACGGTTGAAGCCAGAAAAACGAACGAACGGTCCCCGGAAGCGCTCTCGTGCCTCGCGGGCATATGCCAGATTTGCACCGGCACCCACCGGCTGCGACATCATAGAGACGCGAACCGTCAGCTCACCAGATTCCTCACGGCGAGCCATTTCGTCGGCAAAACCGTAGTAGTCATCAAACGCCATCTCCTTGATGGCGGTAACGCCGCGCTCGTTAAGCATGCTCATGTAGTCCGAATACCCCGCACGCACCTCGGGCAGCGCGAGGAAATCGCTCATCATGCGCCAGATCTTCTCGGCATAGCACGCCTGGGGTGTAAAGCCGTATCGTGCACTGGCGGCAGCATTGAGAACGCAGGTCTCCGCACCCGGTGTAAAGCAGACGACAGGGATATCGCCAAAACAATCGTCAAACACAGCTGCCGTATTTGCGTTCTCGGCATCCGATGCCAACGTTTCGGGTAGGCTGTGGCCAAAAGCCGCCGCGCAATCCGGATGATCTTCTTTCCATGCACGCAAGAGCGACACGGCCTCTTTGGCATCAGCGATGCCGGACAGATCAGACCCCAACGTCCGCAGCGCCCAGCCTGTATAGAAGGTATGCACATCGATCAGGCCAGGCATGACGGTACGGTCGCCCAGATCAACTACCTCGTCCGCCTGGGTCAAATACGAAGCTACCTCACACTTGGTGCCAACCGCCTCAATTCGATTGCCACGGACCGCTACGAAACCTTCGAACGGCAGGTCCCCCGTACCGGTAAAGACGCTCTTAGACGTCAGGACCGTTAAACGATCAGACATCACAACCACCTACACCGGAAGCATGCCAGAGATTGCCGTTACGATCAGGCCAAAGACGACCATGAAAATGAAGAACTTCCAAATGGTCTTCCACCATTGGCCAAACGAAATCTTAGCCACGGCAAGGCCGGCGACCGTCATGCCCGCCACGGGACTGATGGTGTTGATGGTCTGATTAGCAAACTGGAGCGCGGTAACGGCAGCTTCGGGATTGAGGCCCATAAGCTCGGTCAGCGGACCCATGACGGGCATGGTGAGCGCCGCAAGTCCAGAACTCGAGGGAACCAGCAAAGAGAGCAGGCCAAGGACGATATACATAAACGTGGTGTAGACGGCAGCGGGTGCACCGGCGAGCGCAGTAGCGAGCGCCTGGAGGATGGTGTCGATGATCATGCCGCCCTCGGCGATGACCAGAATACCGCGAGCGATACCGATAACGATAGCAGCGTACGCAAAATCGGCGAGACCCTTAACGAACTCCTCAGCGATCGTCTGCTGGTCAAGACCGCCCAGGATACCGGCAAGCAAGCCCATGCCAAGGAACACGGCGGAAATCTCATTCATGTACCAGCCCTGGGTAACAAGACCCCAGACGATAATGCCCATACCGCAGGCAAAATCGATAAGTACGAGCTTCTGACGGGTAGTGAACTCTTCCTCGATGGAGGCATCGGTCACGGAAAACTCAACACGCTTGAGCTTGTCGTCCTCGTACGTAATGGACGACTCGGGGTTTTTCTTGACGCGCATAGCGTAGCGCATGGCCCATGCGATACCGACGGCAGTAAAGATGACCCAAGAAACGGCGCGCAGCCACAGCTGAGGATTGCCCTCGATGCCAATGATGCCCTGGGCGATCAAAACATTAAACGGGTCGATGGTCGAAGCACAATATCCCAGGTTAGGACCAAGGAAGCAGATGATGAATGCCGTCATCGAGTCATAACCGATACCCATCATGATGGGAATGAAGATGGCATAGAACGGCAGGGCTTCCTCAGACATGCCAAACGTAGTGCCGCAAATGGACAGCAACGTCATCGTAATGGGAATGATGAGGATGTCCTTGTTCTTGAGCTTTTTAATCACACGGCTCATGCCGGCATTCAAAGCGTTGGTCTTGGTGATGATTGCGAACGATCCGCCAATCAATAAGACGAACGCAACGACGTCGGCAGCCTCCTGGATGCCCTTAGTGGGCGCTTGCAGGACCGCGAAGATATCCTGACCCAGATTGATGGTCTCGCCGGTCTCGGAATCGGTGTAGTTCTTATCGACCTGTTCATAGGTTCCAGCAACGGCGACTTCGCGCTCGCCCGCCGCTGTCGAAATCGTCTTGCGCTGATACTGACCCGAGGGAACGATCCAAGTCAGGACCGCAAAGACAACGATCAGCAAGAACATGATCGTATAGACATGCGGTAATTTGAACTTAAAACGTCTGTTTGTCTTCTTCGCCTTCGTATCTGACATAGATACCTCCAAAGAACTCGAGACTGCATCGCATCTCGCTTCAACGCTTGCATAAGGCAAACGTTCTATGACGTTCTATAGATTACCAGCAGCTTTTCCCGTCATCAAGATAATTTCAAACTGATTGCCGCAACGCGGTTGAACGGTCGCGTTCGCGCCGTGAACGGTATGGAAGCGCCCGGTGAGATGATCCACCGGGCGTTTCCATTCGCAATGTCCTAGATGTCAAAAACGTAGCGAGATCCAACGATCCGCTGACGACCGATGATAAACGGCCGCCGTTGCTCATCGAAAAAGAAGGCTTCCATATAAAACAAGGGTTCGCCAACGGGAACCGCCAGCAACCGAGCGACCTCGGGCGATGCGCACGCGATCTCGAGCGTGCACGGGTCGGTAAACGCGGGCATGCGGCCAGTCTGGTTGCGCACGAACTCAAAAATGGATTGGTTAGATAGAGGCGCCGTTGATAGATAGGCATTGTCCTCGTAAACGTATATGTTGTTCTCAAGCATGACGGGGACGCCATCGGCAGTACGCACACGCTCGACGCAAATCAAGTCAGTTCCAACGGGAACACCAAAGAACTGTGCTTCGGTAGAATCCGCCGGCAGTATCTTTCTCGAAATGACACACGCCCCCGGTTCCATTCCGTTAACGCGGCATGCGTCCGAAAAACTCTGGACGTCATCCTTCTGGCGAATCTTGCGCTTGAGCTTGGGGGCATTGACGAACGTGCCTTTCCCCTGTCGCTTCGTTAGATAGCCCTGCTGGACGAGCTCCTCAATAGCGCGTCGCACGGTAACGCGGCCAACTTTATAGCTCTCAGCCAATTCGAATTCGTTGGGTATCCGCGCGCCTGCCTTGTAGGCGCCGGAGTTGATTTCGTTTTTAATGATATCAATGACCTGTTGGTACAGCGGTATCGCTGCTTTACCGTCAGTTAGCCCTTCAGTCGGTGGCATATACCCTCTCCCAGCACAATTAAGTCAAAAGCGGGCTCAAGGGCATTCAACAAGCCCTTAAGCCCGCATTAGCATAAAGTATGCTTGCTGCCGCACCAAAATGTCGGGTATTTACTCATCTGACCCGAAAAACGCGCAACTACCGCGCTCCTAAGAAAGCGTGAGCAGCTCCGGCAGCTGGTCGATAATCTTGTCCGCGGCATCCTGGCTAAAGCCAAAGCGTTCCTCGCGCTTGGCAATGACCGTCAGGCCGGCTCGCTTACCCGCGGTAATGCCCGGAACGGAATCCTCAACGCAGCAGCAACGATTCGCGGGCAGCCCCAGCAGGTCCAGCGCATGCAGGTAGATGTCGGGCTCGGGTTTGCTCTCCTTAAACTGCTCGCCGCTCACCACATACTCAAAGGCATCAGACAGCCCGCATGCGTTGAGCACTTCCTCGATGCTAACCATGGGAGACGAGCTGGCAAGCGCCACGCGAACGCCACGGCGCGGCAGCTCTCGAATCGTATCCACGGCGCCTGGGTTAATCAAAGCCTGATAGTCACGCGGACGCTTATGCGCCCACTCGTCCCAACGGGCCAACGCCTCCTCGCCAGTGAAGTGTCCCTTACCGGCGCGCTCAAACCAATCGACCAGCATATGCAGGAAGAACTGATGCGAGGTACCGACCTGCCCATTCAACTCCTCTTGAGTCAGATTAAGTCCAAGCTCCTTGGCAAACGCGGCAGTCTCGCCCAAGTAGTAATACTCGGTATCGACAATGACGCCGTCCATGTCAAAGATAACGGCGTCGAACGGAAATGCGGACACGGCACCCTCCCTAACAAAAGGACGCCCGCAAGCAGGCGCCCGAGCCATGCATTAATCGGCGATTCTAACCCAGCAGCTTATCCAGCGCCACCGCAATGCCATCTTCGTTGTTATCGGCGGTCACCATCTGGGCTACAGCCTTAACCTCTTCGACGGCGTTACCCATGGCAACACCGGTGCCGGCCCACTCAATCATGGACTTGTCGTTCTGGCCGTCGCCAAACGATACGACCTCACTGGCATCGATGCCGAGCTTGGGCAGGGCACCCTCGAGTGCGCGGGCCTTGTCGATACCGGGCGCCGTGTACTCAAAGTACCAGTCGGCCGTAAACATGCCCGAAAGCGTCTGCTTAAAGGGCGCATACATCTCCTCGTAATGCGCCTGCAGGTAGGCCGGATCGCCCGCCGTCAGCAGCTTGTCCACGGGATAAGCATCAGCGACCTCATGCAGGCTCTCCACCTCGCGAATCTTAAGATCGCACGCATCGCGCTCGTATTTGACGATGTTTTTCTGCGAGCCGTCAGGCAGCGTGATCATGCAGTGATACGAATCCACGACATGCAAATCGCGACCGAGCGAAATCATAGGGATCACGTCAAAATTACGCAGGTGATCAATCAGACGGTGCAGCTCGTCAGCCGGCATAGCCTGGTCAAAAAGGACCTCATCGGTCTGAGCGTCGACCACATGCGCGCCATTAAAGGCAACCAGCAGACCGTCATGGTTTTGAAGGTCGAGCTCCTGCGCCAAGGCGTGCAGTCCCCATGCGGGACGGCCCGAAGCCAAGATGAGCTTAATGCCCGACTCCTGCGCCGCGAGCAGCTTCTCGCGCGTACGCGGGCTAATCACTTTCTGATCGTTGGTGAGCGTACCGTCGATATCCATCGCGATGGCTTTGATTGCCATATATGCCTCCCTGTCATTGAACAACCTTGTCTGAGCCATCATACAGAACACCCATCGCGACTCCGTTTACAACGGGCAAAAAGTCATATTGTCTCGAACATGAACGGCGTGTGGTCGTGAAGCTTTATCGCTCAGGTCAAATACGTCTGCTAGCGACGCTCATCCGTCGGTGCGCCCTCGACGATCGCGATGCCCGCCGATGCGCCTAACGCGCTGGCGCCGGCCTCGATGAATGCGCAAGCCTCTTCGTAATTATGGATACCGCCCGCCGCCTTGATTGCCACGGCATCGCCGAGCACCTCGTGCATCAGCCGCACGTCCTCGAGCTTAGCACCGCCAAAGCTTCTGCCGGTCGATGTCTTAAGGAATCCCGGCTTGGCCTCCAGCGC
The DNA here is from genome assembly GCA_048244295.1 of Collinsella sp. GTDB lineage: Bacteria > Actinomycetota > Coriobacteriia > Coriobacteriales > Coriobacteriaceae > Collinsella. Next base: position 16,450 of record DBFAZJ010000090.1, on the reverse strand, counting down.
GATCTCGCATACACGGCGCTTGGCGGCGTCGTCGCCGTCCAGCTTGCACATCTCGACGATTACCTTGTCAGTGATGCCATGCGCGCGACAAAAATCAGCAATGGTAGTCATCTCGCGCTCGATGGCATCAAAATCGCGGTTCTCGATCGACCCCTGATTCAAAACGTAGTCAATCTCGGTAAAGCCACACGCAGCGTATTCCTCAAACCTCGCAAGCTTCTCCTCAAGCGTCATAGTGCCCTGGGGAAAGTCGATGGCGCCGGCAAGGATGATGTCAGAGCCCTCGAGCATGGCGCGGCCCGTCTCGTACTCCTGAAGGTTCGCAAATACGCAGCGAAAGTTGTACTTTAACGCCTTCTCGACATACTGCTCAAACGTGTCCTCGGGGGCATCGATATAGTCGATGTATTTATTGATGGGTTTGGCAAGTGTCATGCTGGGCCTCCTTGTTCAGGACTGACAACCGATTCGTGGTTTCACGCGAAAAACCACGTTCAATGTACGCCCGACATACAAGGACAGCGTCCGCATTCCGACAAGTGGTATGAAATTAGCTGTAAACGTATATTTACAGACAGCGAATGGCACCGCACGCGGATGCCGACAGCAAGACATCCCCCCTCAATACACCCTCATGCCCCTTTACTGTTTGCGACCAGAAATGATGAGCTGCACAACGTCGTTAGCGGTCGAATTCGACCTCTGACGACGTCACGCGACTCATCGTATCCGACCGACAACAGAAAAGGGGCACGTTCGCATAGCGTGGCGCGTGACGGTTGCAAAACCACCCCATTTGAAACAAACGCAAAAAAGTACTTGCAAAGACGCGTTCCGACATATAAGTTGATAAATGACCGCCGTTGCGGTTTTAAGTAGATCGAGCATATGAAATTTCAGTTTTTAGCGTGTAAGAGAAAGAAGATCGGCAAAGTACAACCCCAAACGCAATGACAACTTAATGAGGTAACTGCCACATGTGAGGCACCCAGGGCATTGCTGTCTCGATTTTGAGCACGATGCCTTCCGCCTTGCATGGGCCGTTCCATCCCGCCCCTGCAGCAACTGCCTCACGGGCTCATTGAAAACCGCATAGCACCCCAACGTCAGCACATCACCCACGGCAAGCGCATCACTCACGACAACCAGCACATCAACAAACAGCACGAACATCAACCGATTGGAGAAGCTATGACAAACCACCACGCTGAAGACGGCGATAAGAAAAGCATTCTGGATGCCCGCATTGAGCGAGCATATGCAAACGAATATGACGCCGCCTTTGCCGCCGCGACCATCAAGAACTACGCGTCGCTACCGCTCGCGACGATCTTGGCCGACCACCCTCAACTGCTGAAGCGCTGCACAAAGATCATGGGCGACCCCGACATTCGCAAGCTGACAGACCCCTATGCCCCAAAACGCGACAACGATTCGTACGTTCTTACCGTAGGCTGCCTAGCCCATATGCTTACGGCGCTCGACACGAAACTCAAGCTCGAATGGGAACCCGACGAGCGTCATGAACTCGAAAGCAAGCGGAACACCCTGCGCACCGCACTGTTCCTTCCGTTGGACGGCCTCAAGCGCTGCAACGTCGAGCTCAATACACAGGCGCGGCAAAAGCCCGGGACCACGGGGCAGAAAACTCCAAGACCCCATGCGGCCATCGTCGACCGCAACCGATATAACCGCATGACCGCGCACTTTTCCGCCGAGGGAGCAGCCATAAGGACGCTGATCGACCTGCTGTGCCTCCTGAGCATCAACGAGCTATTTGAGGGCTATCTCGCCCTTGTTCCCGCGACGGCACCCAAGTCGGTAGCAAAGATCATCGAGACCTGCAGACGCCAGTTTGAGCGCCATCGCAATGGCAGCGAGATGAACGCCAGCATCGCGCAGTACTACGCGGCTCATTACAAAAATGACGGATGTGCCCCTATCGAGCATCAGCTGCGGCTCGCCTACACCACGCCCGTCGCAACGCTCCATCGCTTTGGAGCCCTTGGCGCTTGCGAGCCGCACGGACAGGCAACCTGCCCCACAACCGAGCTCGATCTCAGGCTCGGACGAACCCTGTAGCCCGCCAGCCCCTCCGCGGGCAGCGACTCTATTCCACAACACCACCAACAGAAAGGAGTCCTCATGGACACCAATCATTCCCCCATCATCAGCCCCCTCACCATGCGTGAATCCGCCCGAGGTATCACGCTCACCAGCATTTACGATGAGATGCTCGCCCGTCGCGAGCTCTCCGTCATGGGAAACATCGAAACCCCGATGGCCCACGACCTATGCCAGCAGATCCGCCTGCTCGATGCCACCGACCCCAGCCGCCCCATCACCATATTTGTCGCCAGCGCCGGCGGAAGTGTGCGATCGGGTCTTGCGATCTATGACGCCATGCGCCTCGCATCGTGCCCCATCCGCACCGTCTGTCTGGAATTCGCCGCGTCCATGGGCGCCGTGATCTTTATGGGCGGCGACGATCGCCGTATGGCGCCCCATGCAGAGCTCATGATTCATGACCCGCTGATCCCCCAGGGGGCAGGCGGCTCGGCACTTGCGTTGCAGGAAACCAGCCGGCGTCTCATGCAGACCCGCAAGACCCTCACGCAAATCCTCTCGGACCGCAGCGGCCTCACGCCCAAGCGCATCCAGTCCCTCACTGCAAAAGACACCTACCTTTCGGCCGAGCGCGCCGTCGAGCTCGGCTTTGCCCACGAAATTCTCTCGACCACCAAGGAGGTCGCCCATGTCTAACCTCGCCAGCCGCCTCGCCGCATCTGAGTCCGCATCGTCCACCATCCTCGCCAAGGATCGAACGCTCTCCTGCGACACCCGCCAAACGGGACTCAACAACAACGCACTTGTGATCGGCCCCTCGGGAGCCGGCAAGACCCGAAACGTCCTCAAGCCCAACCTGCTGCAAATGAACGCAAGCTACATCGTGCTCGACACCAAAGGCACGCTCTGTCGCGAAGTGGGACCCGTGCTGGCAGCCCACGGTTACCGCGTGCAATGCCTCAACTTCGCCGACCTCAACACCGTCCCGGCCCTTGCGCCCGGCATCGAGCGCTGCGGCTACAACCCCCTGAGGCACATTCGCCGCAAGGCGGACGGCAGGCCCAACCAGCAGGACATCCTCTCGGTGGCAAAGGCCATCTGCCCCATCGAGGACAACAACCAGCCTTTTTGGGATCATGCGGCGGCAAACCTGCTGTCGTGTCTTATCGCCTACGTCACCGAACAGCTACCCGCCGACGAGCAGACGATCAGCTCGGTCATCAAGCTGATCGAGCACCTGCAGGACGGTGCCACGGGTCGATTGTTTGACGACCTGATCACGACCGACCCCCAAAGCTATGCCCTCTCGCTATGGCGGCGCTACGCCATTACGCAAAATGCCGAGCGCATGCACGCGAGCATCGTCGGCATCCTTGCCGAAAAGGTCATGTGTCTGGGATTCGACGGTGCGGCACAGCTCTATCGTGAGTGCCATCAGGTGAACTTCGCTTCCATGGGACACACCCCCTGCGTCCTGTTTGTAACCGTGAGCGATATTGACCGCAATCTCGATCCGCTGACCGGCCTCTTTATTTCGCAGGCGTTTATGGGCCTCATTCGTGAGGCCGATAGGCAGCCCGACGGCAGCCTGCCCGTGCCCGTGCGCTTTATGCTCGATGACTTCGCAAATCTGCAGATCCCCCAGATCAACAACGTGCTCTCGATTATCCGAAGCCGCAACATCTGGGCAACGCTGCTGCTGCAGTCGACCAACCAGCTCGATGCGCTCTATGGCGAGGCACGCGCACGCTCCATCATGGGCAACTGCGACACGCATCTGGTGCTGGCGTTCCAGGATCCCGAGAGTGCCCGGGTGTTTTCCGACCGCGCCGACGCGCTGCCCAGCACGCTCATGGCGACGCCGATCGATCGCTCGTGGCTCTTTGTGCGCGGTCGCACTCCCGAACAGGTCGAGCGCTTTAGGCTCGAAGACCATCCGCTCTACGGGGAGCTGCCCGAGGCGCAGCGAGACCATGCGGAGGCCGAGATCTAGGCGCAGGGTTCTCGCGGCGCGCGGCGCCCCAGCGATGTTCCACAAAGGCCGTGCGCCCCGGGACTACGGCAAAGCAAAGGGGCCCGCATCCGATAGGATACGGGCCCCTGACTATAAGGCGCGATGCGTTAACAGCAGCGACTACTTGCGATGCGCGCGATAGAACTCGATGAGCGCCTGGGTCGAAGCGTCCTGCTCGGCCTTGGCGGCGTCATCGTGGAAGGCCGGGGTAATCTGCTTGGCAAGCTGCTTGCCCAGCTCGACGCCCCACTGGTCGTAGGAGTCGATGCCCCAGACCGTGCCCTCGACAAACGTGATGTGCTCGTACAGGGCGATGAGCTCGCCGAGTGCGAACGGGGTCAGCGTGTCGCCGAAGATCGAGGTCGTCGGGCGATTGCCCTCAAAGCAACGGGCCGGGACGATCTGCTCGGGCGTGCCCTCGGCACGAACCTCATCGGCCGTCTTACCAAAGGCGAGCGCCTTGGTCTGGGCCAGGAAGTTGCCCAGGAACAGCTCGTGGACATCCTGGCCGCCGTCGGTCGCAGGGTTGGCGGTATTGGCGAAGGCGATGAAATCGGCCGGGACCACCACGGTGCCCTGGTGCAGCAGCTGGTAGAAGGCGTGCTGACCGTTGGTGCCGGGCTCGCCCCAGAAGATCTCACCGGTGTCGGAGGTCACGGCGCTGCCGTCCCAACGGACATGCTTGCCGTTGGACTCCATGGTGAGCTGCTGCAGGTAGGCCGGGAAACGGTGCAGGTACTGGCAGTACGGCAGCACGGCATGGCTCTTGGAACCGAAGAAGTTGACGTACCAGACGTTGAGCAAGCCCATCAGCGCGACGGCGTTGTTCTCGAGCGGCGTGTTGCAGAAGTACTCGTCGATGGCATGGAAGCCCTCGAGGAACTGCTGGAAACGCTCGGGGCCGAGCACGACGATCAGCGACAAGCCCACGGCGGAGTCAACGGAATAGCGACCGCCGACCCAGTTCCAGAAACCGAAGGCGTTGGCCGGGTCGATACCGAAAGCCTCGACCTTCTCGAGTGCGGTGGAAACGGCGACGAAGTGCTTTGCCACGGCCTCGGCGTTCTGCTCATCGGAACCGTCGATGGCGCCCTGAGCCTTGAGCTGCTCGAGCATCCAGGTCTTGACCTCGCGAGCGTTGGTGAGGGTCTCGAGCGTGGTGAAGGTCTTGGAGACGATGATCACGAGCGTGGTCTCGGGATCCAAACCCTTGAGCTTCTCGGCCTGATCGTTGGGGTCGATGTTGGAGATATAGCGGCAGTCGATACCAGCGTCGGCATAGGGACGCAGAGCCTCGTAAGCCATGACCGGGCCCAGGTCGGAGCCGCCGATGCCGATGGACACCAGGTGCTCGATCTTCTTGCCGGTAACGCCCTTCCACTCACCGGAGCGAACGCGCTCGGCGAAGGCATACATGCGGTCGAGGACCTCGTGCACGTCAGCGACGACGTCCTGGCCGTCGACGATGAGCTGGCCCTTCTCGGTTGCCGGGCGGCGCAGTGCGGTGTGCAGGACGGCGCGGTCCTCGGTGGTGTTGATGTGCTCGCCGGAGAACATGGCGTCACGGCGCTCCTCGAGCTTCACCTCGCGGGCAAGATCGCACAGCAGCTTGACGGTCTCATCGGTCACCAGGTTCTTGGACAGGTCGAAGTGCAGGTCACCGGCATCAAAGCTCAGCTTGTTCACGCGCTCCGCATCGGCAGCGAACCATGCCTTAAGGTCGATACCCTCGGCCTCGAGCTTCTCCTGATGGGCCTCGAGCGCCTTCCAAGCGGCGGTCGACGTAGCGTCGATAGGTGCGGCAACAGTTGCCATAAAGTCCTCCTCAACATACGGGCGCATACCTCCATGCGCCCGGATAATCAGATGCCCCTATTCTAGCGCAGGTCAAGACCGTAATCAGCGAGCGTTGCCAATCCGCCCCCAAACGGCGACCGACCAAAAAGGGACAGGTTTATTTTGGCAGGTCAAACGCTTTACCTACCAAAATAAACCTGTCCCTTTATGGCAGATATTAGGCCGCGGCGCACACGCTGCCGAGCAACTCGCGCAGAGGAGACCCAATGCCCTCAAGCAGTTCGGGAGCGATAATGGCAAAAACGGGAACCTCGCCGGCTCCCGCGGCAGCAGGCACCTTGCCCTCCGAGACAATGCAACCGTAGGGAACAAAGCCGTCCTCGCCGGCATCGAGCACGGCCATGCGACGAGCGAGTTCGCGCGCAAAGCCGGCAGTATCGGCATCGCCGATCGCCAGGACAAAGTCCACGCCTTCGTCGGTCGCCAGGGCCACGGCTTCGTCGACCAGTTCGTCTCCCCCGTCGCCCTCAAACGAGCCGCAGCGGAAAAGCACACGCTCGAGTAGGGCTCGATCAAGCGAGCCAAGTGCCGCCGAAACAAGCTCATCGCGCGTATGCCTGTCACCGCCCAGCACGACCAGCGCCTTGGTGCCGCCGTAGTGAGCGACCAATCGTCCACACCAGCGAGCCACGTCTCCATCCGCAACAAGGCGCGTCGGCATACCAAACCCATAGTTGACCATCTTTCCCACAACCCTTCCATGCGCATAGGCGGTATCAATCGTTAGGCTCATGCTACGAAGCGAGCTTTTCCGAGCTGTTTCGCGCTCTTTAGAGCTGCGTTAAAACCCAATCCAACCGTACGACCATACCTACCAAAACAAACCAGTCCCTTTTTGACAGGTTTTGACGATGTCCGTGCAAGCGGGTATTATCGAACAGGTATTCGATAAGAACATGTGTTTGATGGGAGGACGTGTGGCGCACGAGCAGCACACCTACATCTGCATCGACCTCAAGACGTTTTATGCCAGCGTTGAGTGCGTCGATCGTGGGCTCGATCCGCTTACCACCAACCTGGTCGTTGCCGACGAATCGCGCGGGCGCACGACCATCTGTCTCGCTATCACGCAGGCCATGAAGGACCTAGGGATTCACAATCGCTGTCGCCTGTTCGAGATTCCCGATGGCATCGACTACATCAAGGCCGTACCGCGCATGCAGCACTACATGGAGGTGTCGGCGCAGATCTACGGTATCTACCTGAAATACGTCAGTCCGCAAGACGTTCACGTCTACTCAATTGACGAGTGCTTTATCGACGTGACACCCTATCTGGACCTCTATCACACCGATGCGGAAGGCTTCGCCTGCATGTTGCGCGACGAGGTCCTGGCGCGCACCGGCATCACGGCAACGGTCGGCATCGGCCCCAACCTATTCCAGGCCAAGGTTGCACTCGATATCACCGCCAAGCACGTGCCCAGCCGTATCGGCATACTCGACGACGAGACCTTTCGCAAGGAGATCTGGCCCCATCGCCCCATCACCGACATCTGGGGCATCGGCCCCGGCGTGGCAGCACGACTCGAAAAATACGGCGTCTACGATCTGATGGGCGTCGCGGCGCTCGACGAAAACCTGCTTTACGACGAGCTCGGCGTCAATGCCGAGTATCTCATCGACCACGCCTTCGGACGCGAGCCGACAACCATCGCCGATATCCAAGCCTATCGCCCGCAAGCAACTTCGACCACCACAGGACAGGTGCTCTCGAAGGGCTATGCCTACGAGCAGGCCTACACCGTCTTGCGCGAGATGGTCGACAACGCCGTGTTGGACTTGATCGATAAGCACGTGGTCTGCGACAGCATCTCGCTCTTTGTGGGCTACGCGAGCGAGCGCGCCGACATACGCAGGCTTGATGCCAGCGGTACTGCACAATATGTGGACGGATGCGGACACCTGCGCTCGAGTACGTCGAGCATCGAACCCACCGCAACCGCCGGCCCCGAGCTCGCGCCCCGTGCTCCCAAGCCCGTCCAGCGCGATGACGAACGGCGCCGCCTGGTGCGCGAAGCGCAGGCAATCGATGGCATCTTTGTGGGAGAGCATGGTGGCAAACCGCGTGGTGGCTATGCCGCGCTCTTTGCGCACTCCAACGCCTCGCGCAAGCTGCCCGAGCGTACCAATTCGTTTAAGAAGATCATGGGCTATTTCGATGAGCTCTGGGCGCAGACTGTCGATCCCAAACGACCGGTCAAGCGCATCAACCTGGGCTTTAGCAATCTTGTGCCCGAGGAATTTGCCACCATCGATCTGTTCAGCGATATCGAGGCCGATGAGCGCGAGCGCGACCTGGCGCGCGCCGTCCTGGCCGTGAAAGGCAAGTACGGCAAGAACGCGCTCGTCAAGGGATTAAGCTTTACCGCCGGCGCCACCGCGCGCGAGCGCAACGATCAAGTTGGAGGACACCGTGCCTAAACCCAAACAACAGCCCATGCGCCCGCCGACCGCCTTCGAGCGCCTGGCGGACCCCGAGGGCAGACGCCGCGCAGCCGACCCCAACCTCACTGCCAACGGTGCCGTGCGCGCCAACCGCGCCGCACAGTTTATGCCCTTTGCCGCCCTCACGGGATACTACGAACTCGTGCGCAAGCAGGAAATCACCGTCGAGCAAAAACGTGAGCTCACGGAAGAAAAAGCCCTCGAGCTTTCGCAAAAGCTCGAGGGCCTCAAACGCGGCGACTTGGTGCGCGTCACCTATTACGATACGTACGGCTATCGCTCCCGCACCGGCATCCTTGACGAAGTACTCCCTGCCTTCAGGCTCCTCAAGCTCAAAGATATCGCCATCGACTTCGACGATATCCAAGACATCGAACTGCGCGGACGAGCCTAGCGACGAGAACGCTTGCGCAAGACGAGAGCAATGCCAAGCACTGCGGCAGCTGCAACCAGCAATCCCAAGACCAGCGTGAGGGTCGAGTCGCCAGCGCGAGGCAGCGAGCCGTCCTTCGGAGTCTTCTTAGCGGTCGTCGTGACGGTGGTCGTGGTGCTGCTCGACTGGTCGTTGCCACCCGTCTGGCTGCCGCCAGGCTGATCGCCGCCACCCGGCTGCGAAGGATCGGTGGGTTCCGTCGGATCCGGAGTACCGGGATCAACCGGATTCTCCGAATTCTCCTTGCGCTGGATCCAGACCTGGCAACCATAGAACGGGTTGGCGGTACCAAGGCACAGACCCTGGTTGGTCACCGCAAAGGTGCGCAGACCATGGTTATACGGATCGTTAAAGCCATTGGTCGTCAGCGTCGTAAAGTTCACGCCGTCCTCGGTCACATACATATCAAAGCCGCGCTCGGCATCGCGCAGGTAACACATGCACGTAAGGACACTCTGCAACTTCTTGAGGTTCTCCTCGCTCAGCAGCTTATCGAGCGCATCCTGAATATCGCTCGGCAGCTCGGTGCCATAGGCATCCTCGTACTGCTGCTTAAGGCTCTCATAGCTATCGAGCATGTCCTGATACTGGTCGGCAAAGGACTTGAAGTACGCGATCTCGCCATCGATCTTCTGGACATAAGCGGCGTCGTCCTCAAAGTCCTGGGACATCGTCGCGGCCTGATCGCAAAGACCGCCCGCGGCATCCTCCAGCGCATCGCTCAGATCGCCAAAGCCCTTAGCAACCTCGGTCTTCTCGTCATCGACATCGACGGCCTTGTTTGAATCATCAACCTCAGCAGCTTCGTTCGAATCATCGACCTCGACGGCCTCGTTTGAATCATCGTCCGCAAGCGTGTTCACGGGAACGATGGGGTCGTCAGGCGATTTCTTGTCGAGCAGGTGATCGAGCAGGTCCCTAAGGCGCTGAACCTGAGAGTCCCACTCCTCGGGCGTCATATCGATAATGTCGCCATTGGAGAACTGGCCGATCGGCTCAAGCAGGCTCGCGGTATCAAAGGTACCGATATACAGCTTGCCGTCGAACTTCTGCATGCGCCAAATGTACTGGTTCTCGTTTCGGCCAAAGCCCGAAGTCAGGCCGGAAATACCGCCCTCGGGGAACATGTCGGTGCGATCGCCAACGACGAGCTCCATGTTCTCGTCCTTGTCCATGCGATAGATGTTAACCGACTGCTCAAGATTGGCATTCACAAACGAGCAGTCAACGCCACCCATGCTGCTCTTGCCGCCCTCTTCGGTGTTGGATTTGTTGAACAGGATGCGCTCGAGGGCAATCTCCTCGTCGTTGTATTCACCGATATAGAGGTAGTCGTTGTAGACGATGAGGTTGGCAGCGCCAGAACGGGTACGGGCAGGATCGATGCCAAAGCAGTACTTTGCACCGTCCGTCTTCTGATCGCCGACAATGGGAGTCCACGAATAGCTGCCGTCGGCATTCTTGTCGCCACGGACCATGGCAAACGACTGCATGGAATTATCATCGGGAGCGTTCTCGGGCGTACCGGTGCAGATGGTCGCATAGAGATGGCCATTGTACGAGACCATATCCCAAATGGCGCCGCCGTAGATGCTGTCCTGATAGCGAATCGCCGGATAGCCAAACAGCGTCTCCGAGTTGGCAATCTCGGTGAAGCTGTCCTGGCCCTTCGAGGGGTCAGACGACGTCAGGATTGTCGACACAAAATTACCGTTCGCGTCTTTACCCACATTACTGATGACGAGCTGGCCATCATGGACGCACATGCCGCGGATACCGGTAGAAATGCCCTGCTTGTAGGCAGCACCGTAATCCTGCATGCTCGAAAGGCCCTGATAGACAACTTTGTACTCATCCGTCTTAGGATCGATCTCGTATACAGCAGGCAGGCCGCCTTTGCCGTCATTGGTCCTGACGCTGCCGCAGAAATAGAGCTTACCCTTATAGCTCACGGCATTGCGGAACAAAGGAGCGACGCCGTTGAGCGATTCAGAGAGTAGCAGCTTGGTCTCACCGGTCTTGGTATTGATCTTGACCAAGATGCCGCCGCTGTCCTTGTCGGCCGTGCCGTCCTCCTTCTGCTGTCCATAGAAGAAGGTACCGTTAAACATGGCCTCCAGCGTCAGGCGCATGGTTTCGACATCAAAGGAATCGCCCAGCGTGCTGTTCATGAGCGTCAGCGTGTTGCCCATCGCCGCATAGCAGGTGCCCACATAAAGCCAGTCACCATAGCTCGCAGCCGCCCAAGTGTAGCTCTGGCCGCGATCGCCTTCGTTGTTGGCCGTATTACCATCGGCGCCCGGAACGGCAACGGCACCGTTACCCTGGTAGTCGACGATGCCATCCGGCTGCGACGTTCCTACCGTAGGATGCGAGAGCTTCTCAAAGGAATACCCATTTCCCGCATTGTAGGTAACGGCACCCGATGCGTCTTCGGCGTGCGCCGGCAGCGGCGATACCAAGATAGCGGCAAGCGCTGCCACCAAGCCAAGTGTTCCCACTCGTCTCATAAGGTTATAGCCTCCCCTGTCCTAAAGCCCAGTTTTAGCATTCTTCATTTCTGTCCACGGTTAATTGCAATCTGAGCACAGCAATAATCAGTGTATAAATATACACCTGTAATTTTTTGGACGGGTTCATAGATGCTCGATTGGTAGCGAATTCCGCGCAAACCGTCACCAAACTCCACTTTTGCCGCATCTAAAGGTTATTTTTGCGCAAATTTTTGGATGCCGATAGTCACAATGGGCAGGAGGCTGGTACCCACCGGAGAGGGCAACGCCTACATTTTCATAACGTAATAGCCCGCACCCCTCACTGCCGTCTCGAGTGTGTCGCGATCAACCGGGCGCTTCGAGCGCACGCGTGCCGTGTGGTCCGCGTACGTTACCGTAGCCCACACGCCATCAAGCGCATTGAGGGCATTCGTCACATTCCGGGCGCAGCCGTCGCAACTCATGCCGCCGATAAGGAGTTCCTCACGATAGGGGTAGTGGGACTCGTCGGTGTCTGCCACCACAACCTTTTTGGCCTTCTTGCCGCTCGCACCATCGCTGCAGCAACTCTTCCCGTGTGTCGAAGCGGCAATGCGACGCAGTCCAAAAAACATGCCGACGGCAATGACGGTCAGCACGATGAGATTCGCAGGGTTGAGCAAGTCACTCATGCGTTCCCCTTTCAGTAGCACTATCTAGATACCCCCATGGGGTGTCCCCATCTTAACCCAAAATCATGTCCGTTCGGTCAATTAGTTTTCCTCTTCAAACTTTTTTGTTGACCATGGCTTACTTTCGTGTATAAGTTTTCCTAGGCTAACAGTTTAGATCCGTAAGGAGCGACGTGACTCGAACCATAGACATCCCAACGTTTCAGGCAGCAGTCGTGCGCAACTGCTCCCCCACGCTCGCGGGCATCAAGCCGGCATCGCTCTTTACCTATCCAGGCACCTACGCCCACGGGGACGGCTCGACCGCAACAGAAACCATCGCAGAACGCCGAGCACGCCTGCTCAACGTTATCGCCCAGTGCAACCGCGAGCTTGACCCGCTTGGCATCCACCTGAGTGTTTTGGTCTGGCGGCCCTGCGGAGCGCTCGTGTACGTGTACCGAGCCAAAAGCCTCACCACCTATTTCGCGGACCCTCGCGCCAAAACGGCGCTCGCCTCGGAAGGCTACGACACGAGAGACCTTTCGACATGCCTTGTGCATTTGGCATCACGCATCACGCTCGCGAGCAATAACGTCGCGGAATGCGCCTGTAGCCAGACTCGATGCGCACTACCCCAGCAAGCTAACTGCAGCAACGACTGCACCTGCGAGTTTCCGCACGAAATAGGCTACTTCCTAGGATATCCCTACGACGACGTGCACGAGTTTATCGTCCAGCGCGGCGAGAACTACAAGGTCTTTGGAGCTTGGAAGGTCTACGCGAATGTCGAGCAAGCGCTTGCGATGTTTGACGCCTACCGCGCTTGCACTCAATACCTCACCTTTGTCTATCAGCAGGGCTGCAGCTTGGCGCAACTTGCCCAGGCAACCCGATAGAACGTACAAGCTGCGGCCAGCGCCGCACGACCGAAAGGACAAAACATGAGCAAGATCGCCGTCGTCTATTGGAGCGGCACGGGCAATACCGAGGCCATGGCAAACTTTGTCGCCGAAGGCGCCACGTCCGCGGGCGCCGAGGCCGAAGTCATCCCCTGCGCCGACTTCTCTGCCGACAAGGCCGCCAGCTATGACGCCATTGCCTTCGGCTGCCCAGCCATGGGCTCCGAGGAACTCGAGTACGATGAGTTCCAGCCGATGTGGGATGAGGTCAAGGAGACTCTCGACGACAAGAAGGTCGTCCTCTTTGGCTCCTATTCGTGGGCCGAGGGCGAGTGGATGGACAACTGGAAGGCCGACGCCGACGATGCCGGCGTCAACGTCGTGGACTCCACCATCTGCTACGACGCGCCCGACGACGAGGGCGAGACCGCTTGCAAGGCCCTCGGAGCCGAGCTCGCGTAACGAACCCAGGGCTTCTAAAAGAGCCTGCATCAAAGCACATCCCCATCCCTACAAAAGAGCGGGGGCTGGATTCAAGTCCAGCCCCCGCTCTTTTGTAACGGCAGTTACATCAACCGGCTACGAGATATTGCCCAAGAACGCCTTGGTGCGCTCGCTCTTAGGATGGTCGAAGACCTCGCTCGGCGTACCCTCTTCCACAATGACGCCACCGTCCATAAAGACGACGCGGTCGGCGACATCGCGGGCAAAGCCCATCTCGTGCGTCACGACGATCATGGTCATACCGTCGTGCGCCAGGTCGCGCATGACGCCCAGGACGTCGCGCACGAGCTCAGGGTCGAGCGCCGAGGTGGCCTCGTCAAAGAGCATGACGTGCGGGTTCATCGACAGGGCGCGGGCGATGGCAACGCGCTGCTGCTGGCCGCCCGAAAGCTGACTCGGCATAAAATCGATGCGCTCGGCAAGACCGACCTTGGTCAGCTCCTCGACGGCGATCTTCTCGGCCTCTTCCTTGCTGCGCTTGAGCACCTTTTGTTGCGCAAGCATGACGTTCTTTTTGACCGACAAGTGCGGGAACAGGTTGAACTGCTGAAAGACCATGCCCAGGTGCGTACGCACTTTGTTGAGGTCGACACCCTTGGCGCACACATCCACGCCCTCAACGATAATCGAGCCGCTCGTGGGATGCTCCAGACGATTGATGCAGCGAAGCATCGTCGACTTGCCCGAGCCCGAGGGGCCCAAGACCACAACGACCTCACCCTTGTGCACATCCAGATCGATATCGCGCAGGACCACGTTGTCGCCAAAGGCCTTCTGGAGGTTCTTGATACTGACGACGACCTCGTTCGAGTTATTGGTTTCGCTCATGATAGGACCTCCTTACAGACCGGCGATGTGATCGGCGGGCGTCGCGACAACCTGTCCGGCGCTCTTGGCGGGACGCTTCTTCTTGGTCTCGGCCGTGCCCAAAAGCTTCGCCTCAAGACCGCTCACCAAGCGAGCGAGCGGCAGGGTGATGACCAGATAGAACAGGGCGGCAACCACGTACGGTGTAATGGAGCCCGTCGTGGCCACGATGGTACGGGCGTTCATGACGATCTCGACCACACCCACGGCGGCAAGCAGCGACGTATCCTTGTAAAGCAAGATAAACTCGCTGGTCAGCGTAGGCAAAACATTACGGAACGTCTGCGGAATCATGACATAGAGCAGCGTCTGGAACGCGTTCATGCCCAGCGAACGCGCAGCCTCGTTTTGGCCCTTGGGGATCGATTGAATACCGGCACGGAAGATCTCGCATAGGTACGCAGACGAGTTCATGGCCATGACGATAACGCCAAGCACGTAGTCATCAACCTTGACGCCGGCCAACGGCAGACCGAAGAACGCGATATAGATCTGCAGGAACGCCGGCGTACCGCGGATGATATTCACATAGATGCCGGCAAGGCAACGCAGGATGCGCGACTTGGAGATGCGCATGAGCGACAAGGCAAAGCCAAAGGGAATTGCCAGCGGAAACGCCACAAGCACGATCGAGAGCGACATAAGGAAGCCCTTAAAGACGATCGGCAGGCTTTGGACCAAAATGACCGGGTTTAAGAACAGGCGCAGGAACATATTGGAGTTCCAGGCCTCGACCCACGGCTGCTCCTTAAGATCGGCCAGGAAGTTATCGAAGGCCGTCACGCCCTTGATCTCCACCGACGGAATCTTGGAGATCTTCTTGGTCGACCCGTCAGCGAGCGTATAGGTGCCGCTAAAGGCCTCATCGCCGCCCTCGACGGGGAAGGTCACGCCGTAGACCTCGACGCGGAAATAGCCGCCGGCAGGCGCCGTCTCGCCAAAATCAATCTTGAGCGTCTGGCCGTCAGCCTTGCACGTGGGCTTCATGGGCGTACGATCCATGAGGTCCTCGCCCGAGAGCATCGTCAATCGCGTGTCATCGGTACCAAACGTCGTGCCGTCGACAAACGTCAAAGAAAGACCGCTCAGCTCCTCGTCGGCATCGGCCTGGACCTCCCAGGTAATGCGCGTCTCGGTACCGCCGACCACAGCGCTGCCCGAACCGGTGTTGGGTCGGGCGGTAATCTTTGCGGTCTCAAGCGCCTGGGCGGTCGTGGGCGCATATGCCCCCACACACACCAGCGCAAGCGCCACGGCCATGACGCAGACTAGCTTTTGGAGCAAGGCGGGCAGTGGAAAACGCTGCTCCGCGGCCCCTTTGTTCAGTCGAGACAAGGTGGCTCCTATCGTAGAAGTTGCCGGCAAAACGAGACGGAAATACTCTCCGTCAAGAGAAGCGCAAAGGCCCTCTCCGCCAAAACGGAAAGGGCCCGCGAGCAATCAAGTAGCTATTTTACTTGATGTTGTACTTAGCCATGAGGGCGTCAACGGTACCGTCGTCGGTCAGGTCCTTGATGGCCTGGTTGATGTCGTCCTTGAGCTTGGTGTTGCCCTGGTTGATGGCGATGGCGTACTCCTCGCCAGTGCTAATCTGCTTAATGGTCTGGCAGGTGTTGAACTGCTCGGCGGTCAGCTGGCTGGCAACGGAGCGGTTGGTGACTACGGCGTCGCCCTTATCGGACTGCAGGGCGCTGAAGCACTCGGTGGCGTCCTTGTAGGGGACAATCTTGGCCTTGGGGAAGTTCTCCTGGGCAAAGGACTCGGCGGTCGAGCCAGACTGGACGATGATGGTAGCATCGGCGTTGTTGAGCTTCTCGCTGTAGTTGTCGGCCGTGATGTCGGTGTTATCGACCTTGGTCACGATAGCCTGATCGTCCATGTAGTAGGAATCGGAGAAAGTGACTTCCTTCTCACGCTCGGGCGTGTCGGTGATAGCCGCGATGGAGACGTCATATTTGGCACCCGAAGCGACGCCCGGAACCAGCGTGTCAAAGTCATTGTTGACATACTCGACATCCAGGCCCAGCTTGTCGCCGATAGCCTTGATGAGCTCAAGGTCAAAGCCCTGATAATCGCCGTTGTCATCCTTGTACTCAAACGGAGCGTACTCGGCAGAGGTGCCGACGGTCAGCGTACCGTCCTTGACGAGCGCGTACTCCTTGGAGCCGTCGACCTTCTCGACCTTAGCGTCGTCAGAGCTGCTGGAACCGGCAT